>CAMBNE010000071.1 GCA_945868935.1 uncultured Clostridia bacterium | reverse complement strand
AAAATTCACGCCTGCGGCAACGCCGCATATAAATAAATTCGGGCACTATACTTTTGAATTATCGCAACCTATCCACTCGACCACAACTCCACTCTCCACACTCCAAACTCCACACTAAATTTTGGTTTATCACTCATAATATGTTTTTATTTTGAGCTGATTCATTGGGATAATCATATACAATCATTATATATCATAATTAATAATAATTCAAGGTGACAAAACCAAATAAATGTGAGAATATACAAACTTTACAATTATTTTACATATTTTTACAAAAACAAAAAAGTACCGCATATCCTTGTAATCAAATAAAGATATGCGGTACATAATTTTTAAAAAATGATTTTAATATACAAGATATTTCTGCATACAGGTTGTGTCCATAACAGTAACCTGTCCGTCAAAGTCAAAGTCGCACTGTGCAATCTGCTCGTCAGTCAGTTCAATCTGACTGCTGACATATTGCTGAATCATTGTTGCGTCAATGATTGAAATGTAGCCGTCGCCGTTTACATCTCCAACGCCGAGTCCGTTGGCAGGCTTGTTATCCGAGTTTGACGGGGGAGCAACAGTAGTCGGCTGTGTTGTAGCCGGAGCTGTAGTCGGCTGTGCAGTTGTGGGTTGTGCAGTCGGCTTTGCTGTTGTAGGCTGTGTTGTGGGTTGTGCGGTTGTAGGTTGTGTAGTAGGTTTTGCAGTTGTAGGCTGTGTTACAGCACCTACATAGCTGCAATAATCCATACAAACCCATCCGTTCTTACCGTCGTAGGTTGTGTAACCCCAGTTGTAATCGGAATCTGATTTAACATCAGTTATTGTAATCTGTGTATTGTTCGGAATTGTGAGCAGTACGCTGTTGCCTGTACCCACTCCGCTTCTCATATTAAGAGCGGCGGTTGTTTTGTAAATACCTGTTTTATATGTTATGGGCAGAGTTTCAGCTTGTCCGCCGCTGAATTCGCCTATGTAGATGTAGCCTTGGAAGTTCCACCAGCTTGCACCGCCTGCGTTTGAGTCAGACGTGCTTGCGTAGGTAAGGTAGAAGTTATTGCCGCTCCATGCAGAGTTGGAGAAAGTAATCTGTCCGTTTTCGATTTTTTCAACAACGGCAACGTGACCGCCGCCTCCGTTGTATGACCAGCAGGCAATTGCGCCGAGCTTGGGAGTTTTTCCGTAGCTGTAGTAACCGTTTGATTTGTTGTAGCCGTACCAGTCCTCGGCGTTGCCCCAGGAAAGCTTAGGCTCTGTTTTGAGAATTTCATAAGCTCTCCCGTAGGCATAAGCCGTACAGTTGGGCATACCATATCCGTATTTATAGAAAACGTTTAAATCGCTGTAATAATATTTATTAGTTGACGCAGGAGCAGAGAGCCTTGGTGAGAAGGTTGTAGCCGCATTTGCGAAAATTGACACTGAAAAAACAGATGTAAAAAGAATTGCAACAGTCACAACTACCGCAGAAATTCTTTTTGTAAAACGAAACTTCAAAGAAACACCCTTTCTGTTTAGATTTATTATATAAATTACAAATTATTCCCAAAATGAAAATTACTAAAATGTAACCTTTAATAATAATTTTACCATATTGTAATCAAAAAATCAAAGAGTAATTGCACTGATAAAAGGTGTTTTTTCGATGCATATTTACAACAATATATACAATAAGGAAAAGATAGTGCAACACCGCACAATAAAATTGTGCGGCGGTACACCTCTATTCTACACTTTTCAGGCTTTCCACCATATTTACCGCCTTGATTTTAAAGCTCATTACAGCGTTTACGAGAAGTGAGAACAGCATTGTAAAGCCTGCGGCGTAAATGAACGAGGTGGGGTAGATTTCACGCCCGAACATAATGTTGTCAACCTCAACCGTCTGTACAATAAACGAAGTGAGGAATATTCCGAGCACAAGCCCGACAATAATTCCGAGCAGGGTTAGCACAATGTTTTCCTTGTAAATGAACGATGAGGTTTCTCTGTTGTTGAAGCCGAGAACCTTGAACGTTGCAATTTCACGTACACGCTCGGCTATGTTGATGTTCGTAAGATTGTACAGCACAACAAACGCAAGTGCCGCCGCACAGATTATCATAACAAGCACAACAAAGTTGAGCGAGTTGAGCATATTTTTAAACTCCTCAAGGCTTGTTGCAATGAATGAAACAGCCGCAATTCTGTTATCTGTCAGAACCTCGGAGCTGAATGCTTCCTGTGCAGTCTGCGAGTTGTCCTCAAGCTTAACGTCGAGCATATTGTAGGACGGATTTTTGCCGTAGAGGGAGTTGTATAGCGTTGGCGTCATATAAATATAATTGAACAGATACTGCTCAAAAATTCCGCTGACCTTTGCTTCGCTTTCGCCGAATTCACCGCTGATTATTATTGTGTCGCCGACCTTTATGCCGAATTCCTCAGACAGCTTTTCGTTTATAAGAACGCCGTCGTCGGTGAGGGTGAGTTCTTCTTTTCCTTTGCGTGTATGGAGCGAAATGATAGTGTCAAGCCGGTCGGGATTCTGCACAACGGTGAGGTAGGTGCTTTCGTCCTTTACCTGACCTTTAAATTCAACGGTTGCGTCCTCTTGCGAAGCGAGCATAAATCTGCTGACGTTATCTTTATTTTTAACCTCGGAAGTCAGGTATGAAAGCTCTTTTTCAGTGCCGCCTTCCTTTGGAACGATTACCGCATCATATTTGTAAATTGTTTCAAACTGGTCTTTTGTAAGCGGGTCAAAGCTGTTTAGCAGTCCGAACGCCGCAACGATAAGAGCCGTACAGCCTGCAACGCCGATTACCGTCATACAAAGTCTTGACTTGTATCTGAACAGATTTCTTGCCGTCAGCTTTGCGGTAAAGCTGAAACGCTTCCAGAGCGGAGTGATGTATTCAAGAAGAATACGCTTGCCCGGTTTAGGAGCTTTGGGGCGCATAGTCTCGGCAGGCTTGTGTGACAGCGAACGCATACAAACGACTATCGAAACAACTGTTGTACATAAAACTGCGGCGGCAATTCCGAGAACAACGCTCGGCACATTGAGCACAAGCGTTATGTCGCCGATGTAGAACATAATCTTGTAGGCGTTGTAGATTATGAACGGGAGAGAGCATACGCCGAGTACAGTGCCGATTATACTGCCCAGAATTGCGGCGATAAGCGAATAGATTACAAATTTTGCTATGATACTTATATTGCTGTAGCCGAGTGCCTTAAGCGTACCGATTTCTGTGCGCTTTTCCTCAATAAGTCTGGTCATAGTCGTTACGCAGACAAGCACTGCTACGAGCAGGAAAAATACGGGGAATACCGACGCAACAGCGTCAAGCCTGTCGGCATTCTGTGAAAACGTTGAATATCCCGGATTGTCGTCACGTGTAAATACGTACCATTCGGGTGAGGAAAGCTTGTCAAGCTCCTTCTGTGCGTCTTTTATCTTTTCTTCTGCCTCGGCAAACTTTTCGTCTGCCTTTGACTTTTCTTTGTCATATTCATTCTGAGCATCGTCAAGCTTTTGCTGACCTTCGGTCTTCTGCTTTTCAAGCTTCTTTACGCCCTCGTCATATTGCGATTGTGCAGTATCAAGGCTGTTTTCTGCTTCAACGAGCTTGTTGTAGCCCTCTGTTTTTTGTGTTTCAAGCTCTGCTTTTCCGTTTTCAAGTGCGGTTCTGCCGCTTTCGATTTGAGCGAGTGCAGAGTCAAGCTGTGCCTGTCCCTCTGCTTTTTTTGCGTCAAATTCGGTCTGTGCAGAGTCAAGCTTTGCCTTGCTTTCTTCAAGCTGCAAAATTGCCTGACTGTATTGTGAGTTGAGATTATCGAGAGTTTGCTGTGCCTGTTCAAGCTGTGAGCTGAGCACGGCAATAACGTCGGGATTTGTTTCAACCGCTATTGCGGCTTTCAGTGAATCAACAGCCGCCTGTGCCTGCTCAATTCCTGCAAGAAGCTGTGGCTCCTGTGTGTTTTTAAATTCATTGTACGCCGTTTCATACTCGGATCTACCGCCGTCAATTTCGTTCTGAGCAGAGAGAATCTGAGAGTCAAAATCGGCTTTTGACTGCTCATATTCCGTCTGAGCGTTTTCAAGCTGAGTTTCCTGCTTGCTGATTTCGTCCTCGGCAGAGGCTATTTTTGAATAGTATTCGTTTTTAGAGCTTTCAAGCTCGGTCTTTCCGCTTTCTATCTGTGCTTTTGCGTTGTCAAGCTCAGCTTGTGCATCTGCGATTTTTTCGTCAAATTCCTTTTGCGAGGAGTCGATTTTGTCCTTTGCATCATCTAACTGCTTTTCAGCTTTTGTCTTTTCGTCGTTATATTCTGTTTTGGCGTCCTTAAGTTCATTTTTTGCTTTCTGAATTACGTCCTTGTCAAAAGCTTCGCACTGTGCGTTTGCGGTTGTTTCAAGAGTTTTTGCAAGGTTTTCAGATTTTTCTTTGTAATCCTCAGAAAACGCAGAGCAGTTATCGGAAAAATCAGCCTTTACATAAAGCTCCGTATAGCGTTCGGTCTTGAAGCTTCCATTATCTATATACATAAACTCGGAAATTTTGCCGTCTCCTATGCTTGTTGTGCCACGCTGATATGAAATGTACAGCGGAGAATTCACCATACCGACAACGGTGTATTCAAGGCAGTCGAGCTGTTCTGTCAGGTCTTTGTCGCCTGCTTCTATTGAGAATGTAATTTTATCTCCGACTTTGTGCTTCGTGCCCGAAATTGAGTCGTGCTCAACGAGTATTTCATCAGGCTTTTCGGGCATTCTGCCCTCTTTGAGAACAAGCGTATTAAGCTCGCTGTTATCGCCGTATTTCTCGGGTACGGCAATCAGCCTTACAACATTTCCTCCGTTTTCGGCTGTAATCTGTGCATCGCAGAAGTACGACGGCATAACCGAATAAACGCCCTCGGTCTTTTCAACTGCCTTGATATCGTCCTCGTCAAAGCCGACTGTGGAAACAAGCCTGTAGTCCATCAGGCTCTGCTCTTGGTAGTAGCTTTCGGCGAGGTTATACATTGACGGAACAGTCGCCTTGATTCCTGCAAAAAATCCTACGCCGAGCGCAATTATAGCCATAATGGAAATGAAACGTGCTTTGGTATTTTTTATTTCACGAAACGTGTTTTTAAGGAGTGATTTTGTCATACGAGAAGCCTCCTATAACGCTACCATTCAATTTCTTCAACGCTCTTAGGATTTTCATTGTAAATATCCCTTACGATTTTACCGCTTTTCATCTCTATTACGTGGTCAGCCATAGGGGTGATTGCGCTGTTGTGGGTGATAAGGACAACAGTCATCTTCTCATTTTTGCAGGTGTCCTGCAAAAGCTTGAGAATCTGTCTGCCTGTGTTGTAGTCAAGCGCACCCGTCGGCTCGTCGCAAAGCAGAAGTCCCGGACGTTTTGCAAGCGCCCTTGCAATTGAAACCCTCTGCTGTTCGCCGCCCGAAAGCTGGGCAGGGAAGTTGTCTTTTCTGTCTGAAAGTCCTACGCTTTCAAGTGCCTTTTCACTGTCGAGGGGATTCTTGCAAATCTGCGCCGCAAGCTCGACGTTCTCTTTTGCGGTCAGGTTGTGAACAAGGTTGTAGAACTGAAATACAAAGCCTATGTCAAACCTGCGGTATTCAATGAGCTGTTTGTCGCTGAATTTGCTAATGTCTTTGCCTTTGACGATGATTTCGCCCTCGGTGCAGTTGTCCATACCGCCGAGAATGTTTAAAACAGTTGTTTTGCCTGCACCCGAAGCACCCACGACAATTGCAAATTCCCCTTGCTCAATCTTAAAGGAAATTCCGTCAACGGCGTTTATTACAACTTCGCCCATTTTGTAGCGTTTATATACATTTTTAAATTCAACAAGACTCATAGAAATCACCCGTATATATGTAGATGTATTTACACAATTATACCATTTTTAACCGTTTTTATCAATATATTTTACTTTACAAATGTGTATAAACCATAATTTATATTAGTTTGGAGTTTGGAGAGTGGAGAGTGGAGTTTCGG
>CAMBNE010000070.1 GCA_945868935.1 uncultured Clostridia bacterium | reverse complement strand
GTAGGGAACGGTCTTGACCGTTCCGAGTCGGTTAAGAGTTGGCTTGTAAATCAGCGGAACGGTCAAGACCGTTCCCTACACTGATTAATATAAAATATAGTGAATATAAACGTGCGTTAAAATATCAACTCTTGTCAAACTCAATCTTGCCGTGCTTGTCCTCATACTTTTCAATGCAGTCACGAATTAAAATCAAAATCTGGCTGTTTGCCGAACGTCCTTCGTAATCGGCAACAACGTGCAGTTTATTGAGCATTTCGCTGTCAATTCTGATAGAGATACTTTTCATAGCTATAATCTAAACCCATCTTATGTTTATTTCAAACTTATTATAAAGCTATTTGGAATTCCTTGGTAAAAACGAATGTATAATATGTCTAAAATATATCTAACAAGGAGTTATAACTATGAGAATTGCAATTGTAGGCTCACGAAATTTATCCGTTTCTATGGAAACTCTTGAAAAGGTTCTGCCCTGGTACGCTGATGAAATCCTTTCGGGAGGTGCCAAGGGCATTGATTCCTGCGCAAAGCAGTATGCTAAACTGAAAAATATGAAATACATTGAATACCTGCCCGAATATGAAAAATACGGAAGGTCTGCTCCTCTGATAAGGAACATAAAATTAATCGTAGACTCCCCAATGGTGTATGCGTTCTGGGACGGAAAATCAAGGGGCACAAAGTACGTCATAAGTAATTGCAGGAAAATGGGAATCCCCTGCAAGGTTTTTCTGCTTATTGATGATGATTACACCGAAGTAACAACGCTTGATTGAGATGTCAGATGCAATTGATAAATTAACCCTTTTGCAACAGATAATAATGTAGGGAACGGTCTTGACCGTTCCGAAACCAACAGATGTTGTTTTAATTTTGCGATGTTGCCTGTATTTATGCGGTTGATATTTATCTTATTTTGATGTATAATAAAATTTAAAGCAAAATAGCGTTACATATGTATGGAGGTGTTTTTCTTGAACGTGAACGTAGGCGATAGAGTAGAAATGAAAAAACAGCATCCCTGCGGCGGCAAAATCTTCACAATTCTGCGCAGAGGAATGGATTTTAAAATCAGGTGCGAAAAGTGCGGCAGAGAGGTGATGGTGCCCCGTAACAAGATTGAGAAAAACATCAAGCGAATTATTGAAGAAAATTAATTTTACGGATAAATAGGGTAGATTTATGTTTGATAAGATAGAAATTTTTGACAAAAGATATGCCGAGCTTTCGCAAAGGCTCTACGAGCCGTCGGTTGCCGCAAATCCCGACGAATTTCAGAAGGTGATGAAGGAGCTTAAGTCGATTGAAGAAATTGTGCTTACCTACCGTGACTACAAAAGTGCGGTGGAAAGCGAAAAGGAAAGCCTTGAAATCTTAGGCGAAACCTCTGATGCGGAACTCAAGGAGCTTGCTCAGGCGGAGCTTGATGAGGCAAAATCGTCGATTGAAACGCTTTCGGAAAAGCTGAAAATTCTTCTGCTCCCCAAAGACCCCAACGACGAGCGAAACGTAATTGTGGAAATCCGAGGCGGTGCAGGCGGCGAGGAGTCGGCTCTGTTCAGCGCAGTGCTTTTCAGAATGTACTCAATGTATTCGGAAAAGCACGGCTACAAGGTTGAGGTTATTAACGCTAACGAAACCGAGCTGGGCGGCTACAAGGAAATTTCATTTATGATTGAGGGCGAGGGCGCATATTCACGCTTTAAATACGAAAGCGGAGTTCACCGTGTTCAGCGTGTGCCCGAAACCGAAAGTCAGGGCAGGGTGCACACCTCGACAACCACAGTTGCCGTTTTGCCCGAGGCTGAGGACGTTGAGCTTGAAATTGACCCGTCCGATTTGAAAATTGACACGTTCCGTTCAAGCGGCGCAGGCGGTCAGCACATCAACAAAACAAGCTCCGCAATCAGAATTACGCATATCCCGACGGGAACGGTTGTTGAGTGTCAGGACGAGCGAAGCCAGTACAAGAACAAGGACAAGGCTCTGAAAGTCCTCAAAAGCCGACTGCTCAAAGAAAAGCAGGACAAGCAGGCAAGCGAGATTGCCGCCGACAGAAAATCGCAGGTCGGAACAGGTGAAAGGAGCGAGCGAATCCGCACCTACAACTATCCTCAGGGCAGGCTGACCGACCACAGAATCGGACTTACTCTTTACAAGCTTGAGGACATTTTAAACGGCAACCTCGACGAAGTGATTGACGCACTAATTGCGGCTGACCGTGCCGAAAAGCTAAAGGAAAGTATGGAATCGTAAAAAAGGTGAAAAATTTGAAAACACTTTTACTTGACAACACCGATGAAAATATAGCAAAGGTCGCCGAAATTCTCAGAAACGGCGGACTTGTGGGACTGCCCACCGAAACCGTTTACGGCTTGGCGGCAAATGCGCTTGACGGCAAGGCTGTTGAGAAAATCTTTGCGGCAAAGGGCAGACCTGCCGACAATCCGCTGATTGTACATATTGCGGATTTCTCGGACATTGAACGCTTTAACCTTGTGCGTGAAATTCCCGAAAGTGTAAAACTTCTTGCAGAAAATTTCTGGCCGGGTCCGCTTACAATGATTATGAAAAAATCTGACGTTATTCCCGATGAGGTATCGGCAGGACTTGACACAGTTGCAATCCGCTTTCCGAGCCACCCGACTGCACAGAAAATAATCAGAAGGTCGGGACTTCCGCTTGCCGCACCGTCGGCAAATCTTTCAGGCTCACCGAGTCCGACAACTGCGCTCCACGTTATGAGCGACTTAAACGGCAGAATTGACGCCGTTGTTGACGGCGGAATGAGCGACGTCGGACTTGAAAGCACAGTAATTACCCTTGCCGAAAAAACTCCTCGTGTTCTCCGTCCCGGCGGAATCACGCTTGAACAGCTAAGAACTGTACTTGGCGAGGTGGAGCTTGACAACGCCGTTTTGCATCAGCTTGAAAAGGGCGCAAAGGTGTCAAGCCCCGGAATGAAGTACAAGCACTATGCCCCAAAGGCGAACGTCATACTTCTTAAATGCACCGACAGCGAGTATATTGATTATGTAAACGAACACGCAGACGAAAGCACCGCCGCACTCTGTTGCGACGAGGACATTGAAAGCCTGAGCGTTAAGTGTTTCAGACTTGGCAGCCGCAGTGATTATTCTGCGCAGGCGCACAGGCTGTTTGACGAATTGCGAAAAATTGACGAGGATGAAAATGTAAAGACCGTTTATTCACGTCTGCCTTCTCTCGACGGCGTGGGAATGGCGGTTTACAACAGGCTGATAAGAGCGGCAGGCTTTGAGGTGATTGACCTTGAAAAAATGTAGAATTATCGGACTTACGGGGCAGAGCGGAGCAGGCAAAAGCACAGTTGCAGAGTTTCTTGAACAAAACGGCTTTTTTGTTATCAACGCCGATTTGCTTGTGCGAAAAATTTACGAAAACGGCTCGCCTTGTTTAAAAACTATTACATCTGTTTTCGGCGAGGATATCATTACAGATAACGGCACTCCTGACAGAAAACTGCTTGCCAAAAGGGCGTTTTCGTCAAAGGAAAATACCGAATTGTTAAGCTCAATCGTTCACCCGTTTGTAACGGCAGAGCTTTTTGCAGAAATAAAAAAAGCCGCCGAAAGCGGAGCAACAACAATTGTCTATGACGCACCGCAGCTTTTTGAGAGCAACGCAGACGTTATCTGCGATGAAATCATAAGCGTTACTGCCGAAAAATCGGTAAGGCTTGAAAGAATCTGCATACGTGACAATATCTCGGAAGAGCTTGCTCTTATGCGAATGAACGCACAGCCTGACGAAGAATTTTTCAGAGAAAATTCCGATTATATTATAGAAAACAATTCAGACCTCAGCTCGCTGAATGTTCAGCTTGAAGGTCTGTTAAAACAACTCAACAGGTAAACACCGAGGTGATTTAATGCCTACAGCTTCCCGTCGTTACAAGCGGAAAAGCAGAAAAGGACTCAATGCATTAATCTGGCTTATTGTGCTTGCAATTCTTGCAGGCGGAATCGTGTTTTTTGTTATGAATTATTACGAGGATACAAAAAACGGGCTTGAAAAGGCAAGCTACCCCCAAAAATACAGCGAATTTGTCGAAAAATATGCTGGTGAATACGGACTTGAAGAATCGCTTGTCTATGCCGTTATCCGCACAGAAAGCGGCTTTAATCCCGACGCACAGTCCGACGCAGGAGCCTGCGGAATTATGCAGATGATGCCCTCGTCCTTTGAGTGGCTTCAGGAAAAGCGAGGGACTGAGGAAGAATATACAACCGAAGATTTGTTCAATCCCGAAGTCTGCATAGACTACGGTTGTTATCTGCTCAAGTATTTTTACGATTATTACGGTGACGAGCGGTGCGCCGTTGCGGCGTATAACGCAGGCTTTGTTGTCGGCGAGTGGCTCGCTGACAGCAATTACAGCAAGGACGGCAAAACGCTCGACAAAATCCCCTATCCCGAAACGAGCAGTTACGTGGATAAGGTTGAAAGTGCAAAAGAAATGTATACAAAACTTTATTACTAAGGTTAATTCTTACATTTTAGAAGATAATATATATTAACTTGTTTTGTCTTATGAAAGGATGATTACAATGGCTGACGAAAAATCAAAAACAGCAAAGCTTAAAGAAAAAATTTTGATGGAAGAGCCAAAGGGCATTAAGGCGCTTACAAAAAGAGAAATCAAAAAAGCTGATGAATTCTGCAAGGGATACAAAAAATTCCTCGACAATTCACCGATTGAGCGTGAGGCTGTGCGCTACACAGTGGAACTTGTAAAAAAGGCAGGCTTTACCGAATATGACGCAGAGGCTGAATACAAGGCAGGCGACAAGGTTTATTATGTTAACCGTGACAAGGCTGTTGCACTTGCAGTTATCGGCAAAAACGGCGTAAAGAACGGCGCACGTCTTGCAATTGCACATATCGACTCACCCCGAATCGACCTAAAGCCCAATCCGCTTTACGAGGCCAACAACCTTGCACTTTTCAAGACTCACTACTACGGCGGTCTTAAAAAGTACCAGTGGACGGCTATTCCGCTTTCGCTTCACGGAACGGTTGTAAAGCTTGACGGAAAAAGAGTAAATATCAGCTGGGGCGACGAGGAGGACGAGTCCTGCTTCTGCATTACCGATTTGCTTCCGCACCTTGCTCAGGAGCAGTCTGTAAAGCCTATGGCGAAAGCCTTTACGGGCGAGGATATGAACGTGCTTGTCGGCTCACGTCCCTACGATACAAAGGACGAGGAAAAGGACCTTGTAAAGCTCAATGTAATGGCAATTCTCAACAAGAAATACGGAATTTGCGAGGGTGATTTCCTTTCGGCAGAGCTTTGCCTTATTCCGTCGTTCAAGTCAAAGGATATCGGCTTTGATGCAAGTATGATAGGCGCATACGGTCACGACGACAAGGTTTGTGCTTATCCTGCGCTGATGGCGGCAGTTGACGTTGAAACTCCCGAGCAGACCTGCATTACCTACCTCACCGACAAAGAGGAAATCGGCAGTGACGGCAACACGGGTATGCAGAGCGACTTTCTGCGTTTCTTCATCTACGACCTTGCAAATCAGGACGGCGTTGAGGGCTACAGAGCGCTTTCAAAGAGCACCTGCCTTTCTGCCGACGTTAATGCGGCTTTTGACCCGACATACGCTTCTGCATATGAGGCAAAGAACTGCTCGTATATCAACAACGGCGTAATTATTTCGAAGTACACAGGTCATGGCGGAAAGTACGACACCTCGGACGCATCTGCCGAATATATGGGAAAAATCCGTGCAATGCTCGAGAAGAACGACATTCTCTGGCAGGTAGGCGAGCTCGGCAGGGTTGACCTCGGCGGCGGCGGTACAATTGCAAAGTACGTTGCAAATATGAACGTTGACGTTGTAGATCTCGGTGTGCCTGTTTTGTCAATGCACGCTCCGTTTGAAATTGTTTCAAAGACCGACGTTTATATGGCGTACAGAGCATTTTTTGCATTTTTCGATGCAAATGAATAAAAAACACTTGCATTTTAAAATACAGTGTGGTA
>CAMBNE010000069.1 GCA_945868935.1 uncultured Clostridia bacterium | reverse complement strand
TTATAATAATGCGTGTTGTTTTGATAAATTAGTTTGCTGAATTTATGTTGATATAACGGTAACATTTAGTATTTCAGTGTAGGGAACAGTCTTGACTGTTCCGCAGGGTTACAGCTAACCTATGGGTAATCGGAACGGTCAAGACCGTTCCCTACATTTGTAAAAAACACAAAATTCACGCCTGCGGCAACGCCGCATATAAATAAATTCGGGCATTAAACTTTTGAATTATTGCAACCTATCCACTCGACCACAACTCCACACTCCACTCTCCACACTCCACTCTAAATTATCGTTTAGATTATTTAAGGGGATAACCTTCTTTGCTGATAAGAACAACAGCCGTTGGAACAAATTCCAACGGCTGTTACTTATTTAAGTGTATTTATGCACTGCTTGAAGGTTTCAATAATGTACCATGCATCGTCGTCCGACAGCGTTGTGTTCATCGGGAGAGTGAGCTGGTTTTTGTGCATATTATAGGCGTTCGGATAGTCGGAAATCTTAAAGCCTCGCTTGCTGTATGCCGAAAGCATAGGCAGCGGCTTGAAGTGTACGTTGCACATAATACCGTTTTCCGCCATCATATTGTAAAATTTGTTTCTGTACTCTGCGTCCTTGCCGATAAAGCGTACAAAGTAGAGGTGACCGCTGCTGCGGTGGTTTTCGTCGCAGTGGTTGAGCACCTGAATCGGCAAATCCTTGAATTCCTCGTTGTAGAGCCTGATAAGCTCGTGTCTGCGGTCAAGAATTTTGTCGTATCTTGAAAGCTGGGCAATACCGAGAGCCGCCAGCACGTCGGGCATATTACATTTATACTGCGTGTCAACAACGTCGTATTCCCACGCCGCAACCTTGTTTTTCTGGTAAGCGTCCTTTGTCTGACCGTGAAGCGAGAGGAGCATATACTGCTTGTACATATCCTCCTCGTCAATTCCGTCGTGCACTCTGTGCACTGCCGCACCGCCCTCTGCGGTTGTCATATTCTTAACGGCGTGAAAGCTGAAATTCGTAAAATCGGCAATTTCACCGCACATTTTGCCGTGCCACTGTGCACCGAATGCATGTGCGCCGTCAGCCATAACGAAAACTCTGCCGAACTTTTCCTGAAGCTCGTTTTTGGGACGGAAAATGCTCTTTTTGCGCTCGACAGCCTCAAAAATCCTGTCATAGTCGCAGATTACGCCTGCAAGGTCAACGGGAATAATCGCCTTGGTGTTGTGGTTGATTGCATCTTCCATCTTGTCGTAGTCCATCTCAAAGCTTCCGCTTTTGCAGTCAATCATAACGGGCTTTGCGCCGACGTGATAGACAATCGAAGCGGTTGCAGTGTAGGTGTAGGCAGGAAGAATAACCTCATCTCCCGGTCCGATTCCGAGAATACGCAGAGTAAGCTCGGCACAGGAGGTCTGCGACGAAAGGCAGACAGCCTTGTTTACGTGACAGAAGTCGGCAATTCTGCTTTCAAACAGCTTTGTTTCGGGACCTGTGGTAATCCAGCCCGATTTTACAACCTTAACTACCTCGTCTATTTCCGCCTGTGAAATATCGGGCGGTGAAAAAGGAATCTTTCTCATTCAAAAATCTCCTTTGTTTTATCAGGACGTTTCGTATTTTTTAAACAGTTTTATAAACAAAATTAATGGAATGTACAAATTCGTACATTCCATTATACAACAACTAACAATAAATGTAAAGTTTAAGTTTCAGATTGATTTGACGAAATCCACAAGCGGCTTGATTGAATTTCTGTCTGTAAAATCAACTTTCTGGCCGTAGGTTTCAAGCATCAGCTTATCCTCGTCACGCAGCTCCGATGCATCTTTGCTTTTCATCGTCTTTACAAGCATTGCCATCATAGCCTTGTGAACAATGCCGAGATTTGAATAGTCTATTCCGCCCCTGAAATGAAAAATCTTCAGTTTTTCATAAAGTTCGGGCGGAACGGCTTTTTTGATTCCGCCCTTGATATGCTCTGTGTTTTCCGAATCGTTAGGGTCGGCAAGTCCTACTGTGAACAGGATTAAGTTCTTATCCCTGACAGCATCAAAATTTTTAGCTATCAGGTTAAAGCCGTTTACTCCGCCTGCAAAAAGTCCGCCTCCGTAGATTATCATATCGTATTTTCTGAGCGTGTCGGTTGAAACTGAGCCGTTTTCGAAAACGTCACATTCAAGCTCACTGCCTATCCACTCTGCATATTTTTTTGTTGAGCCGTATTTTGATTTGTAAATCACTGCTGTAGATTTCATTTTACCCTCCGATTATGACAGCTCAAAAAGCCACTTTGTCAATTCGTCCTCGGCAAGCGGCTGAATTTCAATGTTTCCGCTTACTGTTGAAATGTTGTAGTCTGCTTTGCCGCTGCCGTAAATAAACTTGCCGTTTTTGTTTATTCCTGCAAAATCACTGCTGAAATCACCGCTTACACTGCTGTAGTTCGCCGTAAATCCGCTTTCGTCGCAGTTTGTATTGATATTGACATTTCCGCTGACGGTTTCTGCGTTGATTTCGCTGTTGTTTTTGCCGACAGTGAGGTTGAGTACACTTGAAACGCCCGAAACATTGAGCTTTTCAATTTTACCTGTGACCGTACATTCGTCCGATACGGTTTCAACGTCAACATCTTCAGCCAGAACACGATTTAAATCAATTGTTCCGCTTGCTGTGTTTATGTCAGCCTTTTTGCCCTCAAAGCTGTCAACTTTGATTTTTCCCGACGCTGTTTCAATGTCGAGAGTATCCGCATTTATGCTTTCGGCAGTAAAATCTGCGCTTGCCGAGCTTATGTCAAATTCATCAAGCGAAATGCCTGCGGGCAGAGTTACGGTCAGCTTTTTGGGCGACATTGAAAACGAAAACCAATGAAAACCGAAGGCGTTTTTGCTGTCGTAAATTTTGAGCTTGCCGTCGTCAAGACTCCAGCGCATTGCATTGTCGTCGTCTTTGTCGTATGATACATTCTCCGAAATTTCTACCTTATCGGTGTTGCCGTTTTTGATATCAACCGTTCCGCTTGTCCAGTTAATATCGATTGATTTAACCTCGTTTTTGTCAAATTGCGCACTGCCGGTGGACATTTTATCAAGGTCATCATTTGAAAAGCTGAACAGCTTGAAGTTCAAAGCTCCGTAATTTTTGATTCCGATTATGCCGACAGTAAGCAAGCCGATAAGCAGTACGCTTACTATTGACCAGACTATTATTCTGTTTCTTGCTGATTTTCTCATTTTCTCGCCTCCGCAAAGTCAAATATTGCTTTCATAAGATTCTGGAGCGCAACCGCAACGAGGAAGATTATCCACGTTACCGCAGCGGTGACAACTCCCGTTGCAATTGTTATATAAATGTATACAAATGATGTTGTTACCCACAAAATTGCCACAAGCACCTTGTAGAGTGCCGAGGTTTTGCGCTTTTGTCCGTTGAATTCCTTGAAATTCTCAACCATTGTTTCGTCTGCTCTTGTATATCCGCTTTTGTCCCTTGTGAACACAATGATTACGGTTGCAATTGCAATCATCAGGAACATAAATACAGGGCTGATTGCAACAATAGGAGTCTGCGCAAGCAGTATGCAAGGCGTTGTGCAGGAGATGTACATACCGATTGCAACGGCTTTGAGAATCGCATTCGTTCTGATTTTTCTGACTTTTTCCGCATTTTCTTCAAGCATAATGTACTTTGTCTTGTTTCGGTAAATTAAAAGTCCCGTTGCAACGCTTATCATCAGGAACATAAATACAGGGCTGATTTCAACAAGCGGAGTGCCTGCAAGCAGAATACAGGGAGTTACGCAGAGAATGTAAAGCGCAACGGCAATTCCCGTGAAAATTGAGTTTCTGCTCCTGATAGCCGCATTCTGTTCGTCAGTCATTGCGTTTTCTCCAATCGGGTTTCCTCCGAGAGCCTCTAAAAGCTCGTTTATGTCGCCGATTCCCGCAATCGCAAGGTTGTAAGCCTCGCCCTCGCTTTTGCCCTCGGCGAGCAAATCGTGGTAGCGGTCAATTGTGTTGCGTATGATTTCCTCTTTAAGCTCGTAGGCTTGCTTTGTGTTGGGAGCAGTCGCAAACAGGTTTTCAATATAATCTCTTAATTTCGGTTCCATATTATCCCTCCGTGTGAAGCAGAGTGTCAAGCAGACGCTTTGCTTCAAGCCACTCGTCAATTTTTTGTTTGTAGGTTTGTTTTCCAAGCTCGGTGATTGTGTAGTATTTTCGCCTTGCGCCTGTGCTCTGGTCGCCCCAGTAGGACGAGATACAGCCTGCGTCCTCAAGCCGCTTGAACGCAGTGTAGAGCGTAGCCTCTTTCAGCTCGTAAAGCTGGTTTGACGCATTGTAGACGGCTTTGTTTATCTCGTAGCCGTAGCTGTCACACTCCATAAGCTTTGCAAGAATTATCGTGTCGGTATGACCTCGTATAAGGTCGGCAGTAATCGACATCTGAGCACCCCTTTCGTTTATGGTAGATATATAATAACACATAGTACCTCATCTGTCAAGGTATTTTAGTTCGTTATATAATTCGGATTTTAAATATAGCTCGGTATCTCGGGAGTCAGACATTTTTCTAAATCTTACGCAAGAAACTACTTTACGTCATCTATTTTGCAAATTAACGGTCGGTCATCGTTTTATCCATACAAACCGACTTTTATACCCGAAATGCGTGTCGAGGCACTCGACCTCGGGAGTCGGATATTTTTCATACACTGACGCAAGATACACTTTTACTTCATCTATATCTATTATGTAATAATATCAGTGTAGGGAACAGTCTTGACTGTTGTGCAGGATTACAGCTAACCTATGGGTAATCGGAACGGTCAAGACCGTTCCCTACATTAAAGTTAAATATAAATAAATTTCTGAATTTTCACATAAATTGTATGTGTTAAAATGATATGACCCAATAAAAAAGAGAAGTAACTTCAAAATATGGTATAATGAATTCACCACAAACCATTAACCAAGAAAGAAGTACTTCTCATGAATATAATAACACAAGAAGCAAAGAAAAAGCAAGCGGTAGTTAAATATGCGAATAAAAATGGAAAAAGCAAAGCGAGCAGAGTATACAGAGTTAGCCTTTCAAGCGTAAAACGGTGGTGCGAACGCTATGATGGTACATGGAAATCGTTAGCAGAGAAATCGCATCGACCGCACAGTCATCCTAACAGGCACACAGAAAGAGAAGAACGGCAGATAAAAAATTCATTTAAGAAATGCTACGCAAGATACGGCTGGGACGGCGTATACAGTGATTTGACAAGGAAAGGGTACAGTAGGAGCTTTTCGGGAATGGTGTACGCAGCAAAGAGGTTAGGATTAACAGAAGAGGCAAAACCAAAGAAGAAAAGCCGAAAAAGCAGACGGTATCCGGAGCTTCTGATACCGGGAGAAAAAGTGCAGATAGATGTGAAAGAAGTACCGTATAATTGCTTAAGAGGCAAGGTTTTAAGGGATGGAAAACATCTGTATCAGTGGACAGCAATAGATGAGTGTACAAGGCTCAGATTTGTATACGCATTTGAAGAACACACGCCGGAAAATACAGTAAAATTCTTGAAAATGCTACTAAAGGCATTTCCGTTCAAGATACAGACAATCCAGACGGACAACGGCACAGAATTCACATATAAATACATCAGCGAAACTGAAATAAGCCCACTTGATAAAGTGCTTAACAAACTTGGTATAAAGCACAAGCTGATACCGCCGAGAACACCATGGCATAACGGCAAGGTCGAAAGAAGTCACAGAAATGACCAGAGATATTTTTATGACTGGGAAACATTCAGAAATGTTGATGAATTAAACCAAAAGTTAGAAAAGCATTTGGAATGGAGCAATAACAAACCTATGAGAACACTCGGACACAAAAGTCCTAAACAACTGTTAGCGGAGAAGCTGGTGGCATAAATCGCCGTTTTGCCCTCCTTTTCCGTTCCGCTACGCTCCACTCCAAAGGAGGGCAAAACATTATACCTAACTTTGACTTTATTTTTTACCTAAAATGGGTCACATCTATTTACAACGCAGA
>CAMBNE010000068.1 GCA_945868935.1 uncultured Clostridia bacterium | reverse complement strand
GATTTGCGCTACGGTCTTAAAGACACTCATAACATCAAGGATTTTGACAGTTACCTAAACAGAATGGGCTTAAAGAAAGAATATCTGTCAGGAAATGTATACAGAATAGACAAGGCAAATTTACAGCTTTCAACTGCGTGCTTTGCTGATTTTCACAGCACATATGCTTGCTGTTCGCCGTATTTCGACAGAGAAAAATACAATATACAAGACGAACCGACTGCAAACAGCAAAACTTATATAGACAGATACAGAAGATTTAGAGCTAAAACAGCAACACGAAGCTCTATTCTCGGCGAGGTTGAGCCTTATGAACGTCGGGGAGATACTGTCTTTATAACCTTTGATGGCTTTACGGCAAAATCAAAGGATTTGTATTATAATAATGATAATAAAGAATCGGACCTTTCCGACACAATTGAATTGTTCAGCTATTCACTTGAAAAACTTAAAAACGAGGACAGCGATGTAAAAAATGTCGTTATTGACCTTTCGTGCAATTCAGGCGGTGACTCCATGGCTTGTTCATATGCAATTTACGCCGTATTAGGTTCTTCAAACATATCCGTTTTTAATCCGATTACAAACGCACTTCATCAGAATGTTGTTGAATGTGACCTGAATTTAGACGGAAAAATTGATGAAAACGATAAGTCAATCAAAGAGCTCGGCAAAAACATTGCCTTAATCACATCAGATGTATCATTCTCCTGCGGCAACCTCTTCCCATGCAACATTAAATACAATGATGCAAATGTTCTTGCTTTGGGACAGCAAAGCGGCGGCGGTGCATGTTGTATAGGAGTTGTTGCTACCGCAACAGGTTCGTTTATGCTAATTTCTTCAAACAATCAGCTCGTATCAGTTAAAAACGGAAGCTTACAGGACATTGACAACGGTCTGACGCCCGATATTTATCTGACCGCTAACAGAATGTATGACAGAGATTATATATGCAATCTTGTGTCGGAACAATTCGGAAATAAAAACGATAATACTTTGTATTAATTATTTTCACAGTCAAAGCCACCCGTAAATCGGGTGGTTTTTTCTATGCCTTGTTTTAAAATTACATATATTTTGTTCTTTTATTATTGTTTTTATATTGATTTTTGCTAAATTGTATGTTATTATGTAACTAACTTATGGAAAGGGAGAAATTCCAATGAAAAAACTATCAGTCAAAAAAATATGCGCAGTAGTTTTATCTGCCGCCTTATTAACTTCAACAATCGGCGGTCTGACTGTTTCGGCGGCTGAGGAAACACCGCTGATTCTGGGTGACGCTAATCTCGACGGCTCGGTATCTGTTGCCGACGCAACCGAAATTCAGAAATATCTTGCAGAAAGTGCCGATTTCGGCATAAAGCAGGAGGTTGTTTCAAATGTGGACAACACCGAAATCAATATCAATTCCGTTACGCTGATTCAGAAATATCTTTCGGGATATGATACAAAATTATCAATCGGACAGGCTGTTGACGAGGGCGAGGACGGCATAATTGTTAAGAAAGAAGTCACAAAGTATTTTTCCGATGATGACGGAGGAGTGTCTGAGGAAACAGTTGAAACCTATTTTTCAACAAAATACGACGACATTCCCTTCTTAAGCGTAGATTTTTGTATGCCGTTTTTTTCGGATTTTTATGAAAAAAGTGAATTGACTTCAGAAACAAGCGATGACGGCAATGTTGTTACTTACTCAAATGAAGACGGTGCAACAGTAGAATTCAATTACACCGAAAAATACATAGAATTCAATGACTATGACTTGTTTTTATCATTAGAAGGTTATTCACCGTTAGAAACACTAACCCCTTTTGCATCTGTCGCTACTTCAGATGAACCCACAATATTACTCCAAAGCCCGTATGACCATTATTACAGCGGAGATACCCGCAGAATTGAGCTTGACGATTATCTGATTCCGATGATAAAAAGCGGTGACAAGCTGTGCATTCCTGTGGCTACCTTTAACGATATTTTCATTTCCGAAACAGGATATAACCTTGTATACAACGGCAAGGCATTATTCTGTACAGCGTCATCTTTGCTGAACGGCAAGCTCGGTGAGCTTTACTATTCAGTAGATTCTAAGGACAGTATTTCCGAAGATCTGGCACGCTTTAATTACTACGAGCTTTGCCTCAACCTTGACCTTCGCTACGGACTTAAGGAAGCTCATCAGATTAAAGACTTTGACAGCTACTTAAGCAGAATGGGATTAAAAACAGAATATCTGTCGGGCGATGTACTGAGAATTGAAAAAGCAAATCGCAAGCTTTATATAAACTGCTTTGCAGATTTTCACAGCGGACTTCTGAATAAATCGCCGTATCTTGACAAAGAAAGCAGTCTTATCAGCGATATGTATGAATACAACAAGGATTTTTATGACAGAATTGGCAGTATGCAAAAATCAACAACTGCAAGAAATGAAAAGCTTGGTAAAGTTGAACCTTACGAACGCCGTGACAACACAGTATTCATAACCTTTGATGAATTCACTATGAAGAGTGCAGTTGATATGTACTACACCGATAATTATGAATATGTTTTGACAGATACAATTGATTTGTTTGCATACGCCCTTAAAAAATTACAAAATGAGGACAGCGACGCAGAAAATGTGGTAATTGATGTTTCCTGCAACGGCGGCGGATATAACGTTGCCTGTGCATATGCGATTAGCGCAATTATAGGACAGTCAAATGTTGTAATACGCAATCCAAACACCAATGCTCTCCGTCAGACTATCACAGACGCTGACCTTAATTTAGACGGAGAAATTGATGAAAACGACAAGTCAATGAAAGAGCTTGGAAAGAATATCGCAGTTATCGTATCAGACGCTTCTTTCTCCTGCGGTAACCTTTTACCATGTAATCTTAAAAGCCGTGATAAAGACGTACTTATTCTGGGACAGCAAAGCGGCGGCGGTGGCTGTACAGTAGGCTACGGTGCAACGGCAACAGGCTCGTTTTTGCAGTTTTCAAGCACAAAACAGTTCACCACTATGAAAAACGGCTATATAAAGGACATTGACGACGGTATTACTCCCGACATTTCCTTAAGTCTTTCAAGAATGTATAGCAGAGATTACATATCTAATCTTGTTTCGGAGTATTTCGGGGATTAAAAAGTATATATTATTCCAAAAGAAAAGTGACTGTGTTTTTTGCACAGTCACTTTTTACGTTAAGCCGCTCTGTCCATAACGGAGCGAATCCAGTTATTATCACGTGAGAGCAGTTCTTTCATTCTTTCAGGCTCGTTTGTCACGATATTGTCAACGCCCTAATCAATTATTTTCAGCAGAGTTGCAGATTGATTAATTCCTTTCGTCTATCATTCCGTTTTTTGTCTTATTATGTTTTATTGAGCGGTAAATTTCAATATGAATCTGATGTTTTAAATTAAGAATATCGTCGGGATATTTTGCAAGGATTGACTTGTATTCATCTTCAAATTCTTTCAGCTTTTGCGGTGCAAGACTTGCTCCCACTCCACGACAGCTTTTCACCCTGCCGAGCCACTGTTCCTTTGTAAAATTCAGCGTTACGTCATATGAATGAATCGTATCAATATTGAACCTGTTATCCGCCCACTTCGGATATTGATACCTGAATTTTTCAAATCCGCAGCCGCTCCATTCGGGGTTGTATTTCAGAACAGTTGTTTCCATTTCTGAAATGACTTCATCTTTAAACGGAAGCCAGTCCATAAAAATTTTGCAGAAAAGTCCCTGCGGTTTCAGTATTCTGAAAATTTCATCACTTGCTTTTTCGGCATTGAAATACTGAAAGCACTGTACCGCTGTTACAACATCAAAGCTGTTGTCATCAAAGCCTGTATTTTCAGCTGAACAAACCCTGAAATCAATATTATCAAAGCCCTTTTCCGAGGCGATTTTTCTGCCGTATACAATCTGATTTTCGGAAATATCGGTTGCAGTAAAATGCGCACCCGTATGGTACAAATTAATCGGAAGAACAGCAGTTCCGCTGCCGAGGTCGAGAATTTTCTGATTTTCTTTTCCGATTCCAAAAAAAATCAGCTTATCATACATACTCCTTGGATAAATGTCACGGTATTTAGCATAGTCCTGCGACGTTTTTCCAAAGTCAAATTCCTTTCCGCTGTCGATAAAATTGAGTTTCATTGATTCTGCTCCCTTTGTTAATGTAAAAATACTTGTTTAACAGTTTTTGGTAATTCTGAAAATTCTTTTATAGAATATTCAGAATTGTCAACACTTCCAAAGCCGTACTCGGCAAAAACAAACGGAACTTCTGCTTCCTTTGCCGCTTCGTAATCGCCCTGAGTATCGCCTACATAAACAGCCTTGTCAAGATTATTTCGCTCAATTATCATTTTGATATTTTCACCCTTTGATTTCTTCGTTCTACCCGACATTTCAAAATCGTCAAAAATTTCGTTAAAGCCGTGAAAATCAAGAAAAGCCTGAACATATCCGTCCTGACAATTGCTGACGATATAAAGGCTGTGTTTTTCATTAAGTTGCTTTAATGTTTCGGCAAGGTTATCATACAGCTTTCCGCCGACTTTTTTCAAATAACCTTGTTCAACGTCACAACACTCGTACACGATTGACATCGCTTTTTCCAAATCAAGCTTTGGCAGCATCAGCTTTGCAATCTGCTCAAAAGTTTTGCCCATATACCCGTTCATTTCCGCAACAGTAAGCTGTTTATCGGTTTCGCTGTGACTTTCCAAAACCTCGTTCCATATCGGCACTATTGTTTCGGACGTGTTCCACAATGTACCGTCTAAATCGAAAATTATGCCTGTTTTGTTCATAAAATCAACTCCGATAAACTTAATTATTAACCGTTCTGTAAAAACACCGCCGACTTTTGTAAGAATCGGAACAGTCAATACTGTTCCATACAATTTCTAATCAGGCAGTTTCAGTTAGATATAAACAAAATTCGGGCAACAGAAAAGCTCTGCCGCCCGAAAAATTATTATTACTTATGCGACTCTTCAAGCACCTTGCGCATATATTTTGCAATATCGGTGTTGTCGATAACGTCCTTTTCGCAAAGTCCCTTCGACTGTGCACCGCTTGCAAAGAGCCATACGTCAGTGTTTGTATGCTCGCCGTCTGAGGTAAAGCAGTCGTCGTTGATATCCTCGGGCTTTGGATTATCGGGAAGTGTTACTCCGCCGGTTTCGTGGTCGGCTGTTACAATTACAAGTGTTCCGGGGTGTTCCTCTGCCCACTTCAAAATGTAATCAACTGCCTTGTCAAAGTCCTGCATCTGACCGAGAGTTGTTTCCATATCGCACTTGCTTTCGTAGGTATCAATATTACTGCCCTCTACCATAAGGAAAAATCCCTTGTCGTTATCGAGCATATCAAGTGCCTTTGAGGTCATTCTCATAAGCGAAGGAGCCATATCGGGTGCGCCCATATTGTCATATGCAAACATTCCGAGCACCTTGTCGTCGTCTTTTTCAAGAGCGTCAAGCTCGCCGGCCTTAGTGATGTATTTATACTTGTTATCCTCAATAGCCTTCTGAATCTTTGGATTTGTATAGTACTGTGAACCGCCTCCGAACATTACGTTGACGTCTGCATTTATCATTTCACGGAGAATCTGGGAATAGTTATCTCTTGAGCTGTTGTGAGCAACCATTCCGGCAGGTGTTGCGTGGCTTACAACCTGCCTTGCAACAAGACCTGTTTCCATATCAAGCGACTGTGCATATTCGCAGATTGTTTCAAGCTTGTTTCCGTCGGGGTCAACACCTATGCATCCGTTGAGAGTCTTAACACCCGTACTCATAGCAGTTGCCGATGCGGCACTGTCGGTAAACTCTTTATAGCCGTTTGTTACCGACTGCGAATATGTAGTAACGTCTGTTCTGTACTTCATTCCGCTCATTACAAGCTTGTCGCCCTTTACAACCTCGGACGCTTTGATTATGTTCTTGCCCATTCCGTCGCCAATCATAAGAATTACGTTCTTTGCAGGAACGTCCTCCTCAAGGTTGTATTCTGCGTAGTCAACCCATTCGAGTTTTTC
>CAMBNE010000067.1 GCA_945868935.1 uncultured Clostridia bacterium | reverse complement strand
CAAACTTATCCAAACAACACGCATTATTATAAATACGGAGCGTAGCGACCATTAACTCCACACTCCACTCTCCACACTCCAAACTAATATAAATTTCGGTTTAACGTATAAATCAAAAGTATTTACAAAAAAATCGGCTGTGTCGGTTTCCCGATACAGCCGAAAATTTTATTCAAAGTTTATGTCGCCTTCATATTTCTTTTTGAACATATCGAAAACGGTCTGCAAAATTTCCTCGTCGTCAATGCTCACATATTCTTCTGTTTCTTCGTCAAGAGCATTGATTTTGAGAATCACAACCTCATCGGCGTCCTCGTCATTTTCAATGAGAACTATATATTCGTCGCCGTCATATTCAATGACGTCAAGAAATTCAAATTCAACCTCGTTGCCTTCGTCATCGGTAAGGGTGATGAGCGCACTTTCATTTTCCATTTCTTCAAGGATATTTTCGTTGTCAGCCATAGTAATGTCCTCGCTTTCTGTTAACTACTTCTACAGTATAACTATATTATGTGTAAAAGTCAAGTACAAATTCGGTCGACTGTCTGTCATAATAAACCGAGTTTTTTTCTATTATGATAGCGGAAATTTTCGACTTGCACAAATTCAGAAAAATATCTATTGAAATGTATTTCAATTTAGGCTATACTTATTATTTAAGGGTAAATATATCACCCGTAATCTGATTAAAAAGGAAGTAATTTTATGGCGAAGAAACAGTTTAAATCAGAGTCAAAAAGACTTCTTGACCTGATGATTAACTCAATTTATACCCACAAGGAAATTTTCCTGCGTGAGATTATCTCAAACGCAAGCGACGCTATCGACAAGCTTTGCTTTATATCGCTGACCGACGACAAGGTCGGAATGGACAGAAGCGACTTTAAAATCACAATCAATGCCGACAAGGATAACCGTACCCTCACAATCACCGACAACGGAATCGGTATGGACAAGGACGACCTTGAAAACAACCTCGGCACAATCGCTTCTTCGGGCTCCTACAAATTCAAGCAGGATATGGAGGAAAAGCTGGACGATATCGACATTATCGGTCAGTTCGGCGTCGGTTTTTATTCTGCATTTATGGTTGCAAAGAAAATCACCGTCAACACAAAGAAGTACGGCTGTGAAACAGGCTACTGCTGGGAGTCAAGCGGTGCTGACGGCTACACAATCAAGGAAATTGAAAAAGATACACTCGGTACAGAAATTATCCTTGAGCTGAAGGACAACACCGAGGAAGAAAGCTATGACGAATTCCTTGAGCAGTACAAAATTCAGGGACTTGTCAAGAGATACTCAGACTATATCCGCTATCCGATTATGATGGATATGAAGCGCAGCAGAGTTAAGGAAGAAACAAAGGACAGTGAAAATCCCGAATACGAGGAGTACACCGAAACCGAAACTCTGAACAGTATGATTCCTATCTGGCAGCGCCCCAAAAAGGACGTTGAGCAGGACGAGTACGACAAGTTCTATCAGGAAAAGTTTATGTCAATGGACAAGCCTCTTAAAACAATTGTAACCTCTGTTGAGGGCGTTGTTACATACAAGGCTTTGCTGTTTATCCCGTCATCAGCTCCGTACGACTACTACACAAAGGAGTACAAGAAGGGACTCCAGCTGTATTCAAGCGGCGTTCTTATTATGGACTGCTGCGAGGAGCTTCTGCCTGAGCATTTCCGCTTTGTAAGAGGTATTGTAGACACAGCAGATTTGTCGCTCAATATTTCAAGAGAAATGCTCCAGCACGACCGTCATCTGCTTACAATTGCGCAGAACATTGAAAAGAAAATCAAGAACGAGCTTAATTCAATGCTTGCAAATGACCGTGAAAACTACGAAAAGTTCTTCACAGCATTCGGCAGACAGCTTAAATACGGCGTTGTTTCCGACTACGGTATGCATAAGGACGAGTTACAGGATTTGCTTATGTTCTATTCCTCAACCGAAAAGAAGCTTGTAACGCTTTCCGAGTACGTTGACAGAATGAAAGAGGACCAGAAGTTCATCTACTTTGCAACAGGCGAAAATGCCGCCTCAATCGACACACTTCCGCAGACTGAGCTTTTGCGTTCAAAGGGCTTCGAAATTCTCTACTGCACAGAGGACGTTGACGAGTTCACTCTCCAGTCGCTTATGCAGTACAAGGAAAAGAAGTTCTGCTCCGCAACAAACGACGACCTCGGAATTGAGAACGAGGAAAAAGAGGATGAAGAAAAGGACAGCAGTGCACTGCTCACCTTTGTCAAAGAAACTCTCGGCGACAAGGTAAGTGAGGTTACAGCTTCCAAAAAGCTTGTTTCTCACCCCGTATGCCTTACTGCAAAGGGCGGAATTTCGTTTGAAATGGAAAAGTACTTCAACTCCGTTCAGCCCGATTCGGGTATGAAGGCTCAGAGAGTGCTTGAACTCAACCTCTCGCACCACGCAGTAAAGACAATGGAGGAGCTTATTCAGACAGACATTGAAAAGGCAAAGAAGTACGCAGAGGTGCTCTATTGTCAGGCACTGTTAATTGCAGGACTTCCGCTTGAAAATCCGTCGGAATACACCGACCTCATTTGCTCGATTATTTAAAATATAATGCTATAGTTAAAGCCGCCGTTTAGCTCTGAACGGCGGCTTTTGTATTAGTGTTGAGTGTGGAGTTTGGAGTGTGGAGTTAAGGGTCGCTACGCTCCGGATTTGTAATAGTGCGTGTTGTTCTGGTATGTTTGTTTGTTGAATTTATATTGATTTATCAGTTGCGTTTTGGCGAACACAGTTTTCCGCTACTATTTTTAATTATATCTTTGCGGCAACGCCGCAATATTAATAAATTCGGGCAATAAACTTTTGAATTATTGCAACCTATCCACTCGACCAAAACTCCACTCTCCACACTCCAAACTCCACACTTTAAAATTAAAACTGAAAAATTTTAAAAAATCTTAAAAATCGGCTTAATTTCCTTAAATATCCTCTTGACAACTTGATAACTTCGCTATAAAATAGTAAAATGTACCATAATGGGGATATGTACCGACGAGGTAGGAAATTTTTTGAAAAACACAACTTAACAAAGGGATATTATCACAAATATTTCTTTGTGTCAAGATGTTTTTTATTACACTTTTTTTACTTTTACACACAGTCGGAATATTGCCGTTTTAAAATATTTAAGGAGTGATAAGCCTATGGTAAATGTCAAACCCGTAAAGCTTGGCAACACCGAGAGAATGAGCTTTGGTAAAATCGACGAAGTTATCGATATGCCCAACCTTATTGAAATTCAGAAAGCCTCTTACCAGTGGTTTCTTGATGAAGGTCTTAAGGAAGTATTCAAGGACGTGTCGGGTATCACCGATTACCAGAACAACCTTGTTCTTGATTTTATTGATTACACCCTTGACGTGGATCATCCGAACTACAGCGTTATCGAATGTAAGGTGCGTGACGCAACATATTCGGCAGCTCTGCGTGTAACTGCAAGACTTTTAAACAAGTCGACGGGCGAAATTAAGGAAAGCAACGTGTTTATGGGTGATTTCCCGCTTATGACTCCGAGCGGAACATTCGTAATCAACGGTGCGGAGCGTGTTATTGTATCACAGCTCGTAAGAAGCCCCGGCGTATACTATAAAATGGATCACGACAAAACAGGTAAGGAGCTTTACTCAACAACCGTAATTCCTAACCGTGGTGCGTGGCTTGAATATGAAACAGACGTAAACGACGTTTTCTATGTTCGTATCGACAAGAACAGAAAGCTCCCTGTTACTTCATTTATCAGAGCGCTCGGCTTGGGTTCTGACGCTGAAATCCTTGAATATTTCGGCGACGACGAGAGAATGAAGGCCACAATCGAAAAGGACCAGGCAACAAACGTTGAAGAAGGTCTTATCGAGGTTTACAAAAAGCTACGTCCGTCAGAGCCTCCGACAGTTGACAGCGCAAGAACTCACATCAACAATTTGTTCTTTGACCCCAACCGTTACGATATGTCAAGGGTCGGCAGATATAAATACAACAAAAAGCTCGGCATTGCAAACCGCCTTGAGGGACAGGTGCTTGCAGAGCCTATCGCTAACCCCAGAACAGGCGAGGTTATGGCTCTGCGTGACGAGAAGATTTCAAAGGAAAAGGCTTTTGAAATTGAAAACGCAGGCGTAAACGTAGCTTACGTAAAGGCTGCCGACGAAACAATCGTAAAAATTATTTCAAACGGTATGGTTGACATCAATTGCTATGTTGACTTTGACGCTGAGGCTGAATGCGAAATCAAGGAGCACGTTCGCTTTGACGTTCTCTGCGAAATCCTTGACAGCGCATCAGACGAAGATGAGCTTAAGTCAATGCTCCGTGAGCGTGCGGCAGAGCTTGTTCCCAACCACATCACCGTTGAGGACATCTTTGCAACAATCAACTACCTCAACTGCGTTGCACACGGCGTAGGAAATACCGACGATATCGACCACCTCGGCAACAGACGTATCCGCAGCGTAGGCGAGCTTTTGCAGAATCAGTTCAGAATCGGTTTTTCAAGACTTGAAAGAGTTGTAAGAGAGAGAATGACAACCCAGTCACAGGATATGGACTCGCTTTCTCCCAACTCACTTATAAATATCCGTCCCGTAACAGCGGCAATCAAGGAATTCTTCGGTTCTTCTCCGCTGTCGCAGTTTATGGACCAGACAAACCCGCTTGCAGAGCTTACTCACAAGCGTCGTCTTTCAGCCCTCGGCCCCGGCGGTCTTTCACGTGACCGTGCAGGATTCGAGGTTCGTGACGTTCACTATACACACTACGGTCGTCTGTGTCCTATTGAAACTCCTGAAGGACCTAACATCGGTCTTATCTCATACCTTGCTTCTTTTGCAAGAATCAACAAGTACGGCTTTGTTGAGGCTCCTTTCCGTAAGATTGACAAGGAAACGGGCATTGTAACCGACGAGGTTGTATATATGACAGCAGACGTCGAGGATAACTACTATGTTGCTCAGGCTAACGAGCCGCTCGACGAAAACGGCAGATTTGTTCATTCAAGAGTTGTCGGACGTTACCTTGACGAGTTCGTCGAGCTTCCTCCCGACAGATTTGACTATATGGACGTTTCGCCTAAGATGGTTGTATCCGTTGCTACCGCAATGATTCCGTTCCTTGAAAACGACGACGCAAACCGTGCTCTTATGGGTGCGAACATGCAGCGTCAGGCTGTTCCGCTTCTCCGTTCAGAGGCTCCTATTGTCGGAACAGGTATGGAATACAAGGCAGGCACAGACTCAGGCGTTTGTATTCTTGCCGAGGAAGACGGTGTTGTAATGAGCGTTGACGCACGCAACATCCGTGTTCAGTACGACTCGGGCAGAGTTCAGGACTTTGAGGTTATCAAGTTCCTGCGTTCAAACCAGGGTACGTGCTTTAACCAGCGTCCTATTGTTGAAAGAGGACAGCGTGTTAAGAAGGGCGAGGTTCTCGCAGACGGACCTGCAACCGACAACGGCGAAATTGCACTCGGTAAAAACGCTCTCATCGGCTTTATGACCTGGGAAGGCTACAACTACGAGGACGCCGTACTTATCAACGAAAAAATCGTTCGTGACGATGTTTATACCTCAATCCACATTGAGGAATACGATACAGAGGCAAGAGATACAAAGCTCGGCCCCGAAGAAATTACAAGAGATATACCGAATGTCGGCGAGGATGTTTTAAAGTACCTCGATGAGGACGGTATCATTCAGATTGGCTCCGAGGTTAAGGCAGGAGATATTCTCGTAGGTAAGGTTACTCCGAAGGGTGAAACTGAGCTTACGGCTGAGGAAAGACTCCTCCGTGCAATCTTCGGTGAAAAGGCAAGAGAGGTTAGAGATACTTCTCTGCGTGTGCCTCACGGCGAATGCGGTACTGTTGTTGACGTTAAGGTATTTACACGTGCCGAAAGCAGAAACGAGCTTCAGCCCGGCGTTAACAAGGTAGTAAGAGTTTACCTTGCACTCAAGCGTAAAATCAGCGTAGGCGACAAGATGGCAGGCCGTCACGGTAACAAGGGTGTCGTTTCAAGAATCCTCCCTGTTGAGGATATGCCCTTCCTTCCCGACGGTACTCCGCTTGACATCGTGCTCAACCCCTTGGGCGTACCTTCACGTATGAACATCGGTCAGGTGCTCGAGGTTCACCTCGGCTATGCTGCTAAGGCACTTGGCTGG
>CAMBNE010000066.1 GCA_945868935.1 uncultured Clostridia bacterium | reverse complement strand
TCGTCTTCAGCGGTCCACTCAGCTGCTTCATAATTATCCGCAAGAATATCCTCACCATTGAAATCATCGGTTGTGAGCATATCATAAGAGAAATCGTTATTTTCTGCTGAACGTTCATCTATATATTTCTGTCGGCGTCTATCTCTGTAGAAATCTCTGTAGGTTTCTTCTGTTACTTCCATTAGCATTCCGTGAAGAGGCAAGAATTTTTTGGATTTGTATTCCTCGTTTGTGTTTATAAGTTTACACAATTCCGCATAGGTTATCTGTTCATAACCGCTTTCTATGCGTATAAAGCATATGTTGTTCTGCTTGTCTTGATTTTTAAACATCTTTTGCAATCTCCTTATTTTTAAAGCTTGATTTGTCCTTAAAAATGCAGAGATTACGGGTATTCCGCGATGTAGCAAAACCACGCTGTCATATATCTGTCCCCCTCAACAGACATATCAATTTGTTCCTTTTGACCTTTATGCAAAGCTTGAATTTAGAGTTGCTCCATATCTGTTCACCAAAACAAAAAAGTCCCTCCCGCAGCTTTTTGAGAGCCGCAGGAGGGACTGATACTGTTATTTCATATATAGAATTGTGACAAAAAAGCACCGTGTAAGGTGGCACAGTGGATTCAGAAGATATCTTCCGTTTACTGCTTTTACCTTACACGGTGCTGTAATTACATTTGGCATTGCCGATTATGGATTTGGCTTTTGCAATGAAATGTCGAAATATTGAATTGTAAGTATTTTGTTCTTCATAATGTTAAGCAAATATACTAATTGCAATGCCACTAAGATTTGTTTAATATCATTTTCTTTAACTTTCCTGCTGTGAGCAAAAGACTTTCTAAGATAAGGCTTAAGCAACAGGGTGCAAAGAAAATTTGCAACCATTTCAATTGCACAAAATATGAAATAATTACAACAATAGATATCACCGACAAAATCAAATAAGAGATTTTGCGAAAATACTTAAACTCTTTTTCTGATAGTGGCTTTTCGGGTGTGTCAAGCGGACAAAGAACCGCTATACACGCAGCCGACACTGTGCTTACAACGAGCAGAGCAAATTGAAAATCATACGTCTTTGACAGTCTGATCACAACAATGCAAGTCAGTATGGAAAGCGTAGACATTATTTCGCATCTTGTTTCCGTCGAAGCATGATAACCCCCGGCATATTGTCTGATTGCGAAAAAGGCAACGTAAAAAATTATGCCTTGCAGAAAGACACCAAACGCTGCTCCCAATAGCATGGTCAACAAAAGGAATAGGATATTCGAATACAGGACAAAAAAACCGTACTGATATATTTCGATTTTGTCATAACAAGTGTTCGGTCTTTTTATAAAGCTTTCTGCAGTCTTTAACGCCAATTTTCCGATCATTTATTGACCGATTTTTTAAGCATTGATAATTCTTTCGGAACTTTCATCTGAAACATTGCAATACTTGTAGTGCTGTTGACGTTCATTTTTAATGCTTTACTGATAAGTTTGTCGACTGCTTTTGTAAATTCCTTTTTCATAAGAAATCCCCCTTAATATATTTGGTATTTATTTCGACAATTTATGAATAACAAAAAATAAACAATAAATCAACAAATTCAGATAAATGTATATGATTTAGTCACTAATTGCAGAAAATTAAAATATTTACAAATTATTTCTGTGTTTATGGTAAATTTATAATTATTTTCAAATTGTTTCGCTGTAACTTTGTTCTATTTGTAAAATATTAGTGTTAACATTATTTATAAGTGAGGAATATGATATGGAACACAATTTGAAACAAATAGGAAATAGAATATTTATACGACGCAAAGAACTGGATATCAGCCAAAAAGATTTTGCAAACAGACTGAATATTTCGAACAACCACCTCTCCAATATTGAGAGAGGACGATCTGCACCGAGTTTTTTACTGTTTCTTGATATTTGTTCAGAATTGAAAACGAATATTGATTACATTGCTTCAGGAGCGTTGTATGCTGATATTGATGATGAAATTATACAGAAGTTAAAGAAATGCTCAAATGAACATAAAATTATAATTTCCGATATAATTGACGCCTTCTTAAAATCCCGATGACTTGCAAAATAACTTTTACTATCGTATAATCAAAGTAATGATTATACGATTTTTTATTTAAGGGTGGATATTATGCGAATTGCAATATGCGATGATGTAACAGAATGCAGGCTGTCGGTGAAGTGCTATGCGGAAGAATATTTCAAACTGCGTCATACAGAATGCAGTATTGACGAATTTCAAACGGGCGCTGATTTATTAAAGTCCGATGAAATTTACGACATATTATTTCTCGATATAGAGCTTGGAGATACAAACGGCATAGCTGTTGCAAAGCAAATTCAGCAAAAGCATAAAAATACGGTTATCCTTGTTGTTACGGCATATCATCAATATTTAGATGATGCGATGGACATTCAGGTTACAAGATATATTGATAAACCCGCAACACAGAACCGTATTTTTTCTGCGCTTGATAAAGCAATGTCGGTTATAAACGAGAGTGTTATAACATTGCATATGAAAGACAGTAAGGTTGCAAGGCTCAAGGCTTCCGATATTATTTATGCCGAAGCAAAGCTTAAAGGTGTTTCTATTTATGCAAAAGAAACGAATTACAATATAAAAGAAACCATGAAGCAACTTCGTTCCATGCTTACCGCCTCCTGTTTTGCCGTTCCCCATAACAGTTATATAGTGAATATGAACTATATAAAAAACTTTCAAAGAAATGAAATTACATTGGCGCAGCCGTATTCGGATATAAAAATTTCCGTTGCGACGAGAAAGCAACCTGAATTTAAAAGGCGTTTTTTAGATTTTATAGGCGAGGATATAGACAATGACTAAAATTATAACAGATATATTTATGTATCTTTTTGAATTTTTGCTGTTTTGGTATTATTCCGATTCACTGTTTGACGCTAAAAAAGATACTTCAAAAAGAGTTTCTTTAATGCTTTTAAATACTGCTTTTTTAGGTGTAATATATCAGTTGAACATTACATACATAAATGCAATTTTGATGTTTGTTACCTATGTTTTGCTTCTTTTATATCTTTACAATATTTCTCTTAAAACAGCAGTATTTCATTCATTGATTTTTATGGTTGTAATGCTTGCTTCTGAAATATTGGTAATGGCGATAAGTTCCGTTTTATATAAGGGATTTAATGCTTTTGAAAGCAGTCCTTCTGCTTATTTGGTGATAGTACCTACAAGTAAGTTGATATACTTTAGTTTGATGATAATTATACTAAAGCTGTTTGCGCAAAAGGAAAAGAATGAACAATACAATAAATACTTTTGGCTGCTGTTTATTATGCCGTTAACGAGCATAATGGTGTTAGTTTGTTTTAGATATATTGCCTACCAGATGCGACTTACGAAAGTAATGAGCATTCTATGGATAATTTCGTGTATCGGGTTACTGTTCGCTAATATATTGGTATTTATAATTTATGAGTATTCATTAAAAAACACAAAAGAACTTTATGAATTGAAGGCAATTCAGGATCGAGAAGAACAGGATAAGCGGTATTTTGAGATTATCGAGCAATCCAATAAAGATATGCGTATTTTTTCGCATGATATAAAGAATCATTTAACGCAGATAAGAAATCTTGAAAATATAGAGGCTGTTCAAAGTTATATCGACAGTATTTATCCGAATATCGAAAAATTCAGCTTTACGGGCATCAGCAAAAACAAAATGCTTGATTTAATTATCAGCAAGTATGTAATGCTTTGTGAAAAGAAAAATATTAAGTTTTCCGTTGATGTAAAAACGGCAAATCTTGCTTATGTATCGGATTCGGATTTATCTACACTGATGAATAATTTACTTGATAACGCTGTCGAAGCCGCCGAACGAGCAGACGAAAGATTTATTCAGGTCTATATCTTTTCAAAGGGCAATATGCACGATGGATTGGTCATTAAAAACAGTTGTTTTGTTCCGCCGGAAACAGAAAACGGCGAATTAAAAACAACCAAGCAAAATAAAAAAACACACGGTGTAGGAACAAAGAGCATATGGAAAGCGCTCAAAAAATATGATGCTGTTTACGGTTGGAAATATGATGAGAATTTAAAAGTATTTGAAACAGATATTGCTTTTCCCAAAAAAATTGATATATGTTGAATATGAAAACGGGTTGACATTTATACATGTCAACTCGTTTTTTCTGCGTTTATCCTCTCTCGTTCTGCATTCGTCGTAAAATCTTGAAAAAATTGTAGTTTTAAGATAAAAGATAATATGAAGATTAATTTCACATTCAATACCCGTGTGTGTTTCACTCTGTTTATATTGCGGCAGTCTTTAACAGGTAAAGAAACTCTATTTTGCTTTTTAAATTCATTGAAAGGTGTGATTCCGATGTACAGTAAATAAAGATTGGTTCAAATCTGCAAACAAAAGGCTATGATGTCAATAAGCCATAATAAGATTTGTATGTTTGTCAATGATGTGTAACAAAAAGATTTAGAAGACCTCACCGTTTTTAAGAAAAGCTTTGATATACTCGGCAGGAGACTTCCAATTAAGAGGACGCATGGGAAAATTATTGTATTTTCTGCTGTGAACAGCAAGTTGTTTTTTGAAATCATCGAAAGAATAAAAGGAATGAGTAGCATAAAAGTATTCGTTATCTTTACGATGAGAACGCTCGACCTTGCCGTTATGTCTTGGTGTGTATGGGCGAATAAGCTTGTGCTCAATGCCACACTGTTTGAGGCGCGCCTCAAACAGTGTGGGCGTGCGGCGCTCGGCAGGCAGGAGGCGCTTTGTAAACTCAGAGCCGTTATCAGTCTGAACGCACTTTATGGGAAAAGGAAATGCTTTTATCAAATGCTCAAGAAAGATTGCGGAGGAGTATGTACTATGCTCCTCGAACGCTTCTAAATAGCGAAATCTTGAGTATTCGTCAATAGCGGTGTACTGATAGAATTTTTGGCCTGATGCTTCTCCCACGATACACGCAGCAGGGACGAATTTAACATCAATCTGAACTCGCTGACCGGGGTAGCTCATTTGCTCATACGGCTTTGGGATATACTTGGGGTTCGGAGGCTTTATTGCGATATTGCCTGTTTTACGAAGTACACGGTACAAGCCGGTAATCGTTCGTGTATATCCTCTTTGCCGGAGCTTGATCCAAAATACCACGAGTCCTGCATTAGGGTTTCTGCGCCGCATATCAGAAATCAGCTTCAGTTCCTCCGGCGTATGCTCATTTGGGTGATGGTGCGGTCTGTGTGACCTGTCCGCTAAAGATTCAAGCGTTCCGTCGTATCGTTTTTTCCACCGATACACATATTGTCGGTTCACATTATACCGTATTGCTGCTTTTGTTACACCTTTTTTCTCTGCGTATTTAATTACTGCTTGACGAAACCTCATCTTTTGTGTTATAGTTGTCATGATGAAAGAGTTCTCCTGTTACTTTTTTTGTTGTGGTAACTTAACTGTAACACAGATTTCCTCTTTCGTCACTTCTTTTTTTATCTTTATGTTACACTTCTATTGTAAACCTACAGATGTCAATAAGCCATAATAAGATTGAGGTTTTACACAATATAAATAATTTTAACCAAAAAGGAGATAACTATTATGAAGAGAAAAAAGATTATTACATTGTTTTTGACAATTGTTACGCTTATGTCGGCGCTATCTTTAACAGCTTTTGCTAAAAACAATCACGATGTAGCATTCAGTTATAGCATGCCGAATGAAGGATATTACAGGGTATACGGTGTGGGGCAGAGAAAGGAAGATGCTTCCGGATCATATGTATACAGTTATTCCTCTAATCCTGCGGGCGGCAGTTATTACTCTATACACGGAGGACACACATCATCACTTGCAAATGGATATACCAACTGCACAAAAAACGATTCCGCAATTATCTATGCAGGGCAAAAAAGACGTATTAGACAATATGTATACGAATTGGGATATTCGTATGCTTTCATCGGGTTAGCTCCGACCTCTGGGCAATCCGGATTAACTATTAACGGGAAATGGAGCCCTGATTCCGTAGGAACCGATCCATATGCAAATTAGTTTGCAAGCTTAAATTCGGGGCGGATTGTTTAAAATCCGCCCCTTTCAGCAAGGAGGCTTATACCATGAAAAGATACCCAAAGAAGCGGGCTGTTTCAATCGTTCTCGGTTTGTTGCTCATTATCGGGTGCTTTTTAGGGTGCACAAAAGAGGAAGTGAAGGGACAGTTCCAAAAGGTCGTGG
>CAMBNE010000065.1 GCA_945868935.1 uncultured Clostridia bacterium | reverse complement strand
GTTCGGCAGTAAATCCGTTAAATGCTGTTGCATAATATTGTTGAGATAGCCCAGGAGATATTTCGCCGAAAGTACCCAGCTTGTAGCATCTGCCCAGTTCATATGCCGCAACGTAATTTCCGCTTAATGCTTCATCCTGAAACACTGCCAATACTTGCTTAAGAGCTCCAGCTTTTTCTGTACTGTCCTCAAGCTTAAGTGCTTCTGATAAATCTGCCCTGGCATTTTTAAATGCGTCAGTCCAGTATTTGCCTGTGTTTTCATATTCATATGAATTTTCTTTGTAACTTATTCTGCCGTCAAAGTCAATAGGTTCGCCTGTAATAGCTGCCTCATCTACCTCCGCAGCAATATACGAGCTACTTTCAAGTTCTCGTATATCACGTAAGTTCATAACTTTCATCTGACTCAAGATAGCGTTACCACAGTCCTTGTACAACTCTTTTGTCATATTACGTATTCGCTTTTTGTCTGCATTGCCGCCGTAAGCCTCCTTGTATAGCTGTCCCTGATGTGCAGTTAAGGATTTAAATTGTTCAAATTCATCAGTCTTGTATTTACTTAAATACATATCTGTGATTTTATCAATTTCAGGACGTAGATGCGCTATTTTATTAATTTCATATTTCCAATCATTTTGTTGTTCAGGTAGGTTATTGTAAACGTACAGAAATTGCCTTACAATTTCTCTATCTTCAAAAAGAATATTGCCCTTCATTGTAACAGCAATGTTATCCCTCATTACCTCATTGAGCTTTGCATTTTCAAGGGCATAATCAATTATCTGATTAACCATTCTTGACCTGCATCTGTTTATTGAGGACTGTTTAAATTTACCCTTGTATTCTAAGTGATCATCAATAAGTGTTGTCATATCAGGGATAAGATTGTTATCGCCTCTGTATGATAAATCTATGCTTCCGTTTGAGTTGATTGTAATGTAGTCACCTAAAAGCTGTGTGTTGTATCCCTGTTTGGATAATATATCGGTAATTCTGTTGTGAATGTTTCTGTAACCATAATTCTTTTCCTTGTGAGCGGCAACCCTTTTATCAGGAGTTACGGTTTCGTGACTGATAATTTCATTTTTCTTCACCCAGTCTGACGGAAAGCGTATCGTTTTGACATGTACCTGTTTTCTTGTAGGAGTAGGCTCTACGGTTGCAATGTGCACGTGAAGATTATCGGTGTTGTAATGGAAAGCGGCAGTCCATACAGCATTTTCAAGCCCCTCTGATTTAAGCATTCCGCTAACAGCATTACGTGTATAATTCATAAGTGTGTTGACGGCAATAAAGCCACTTTTACTGTCATACAAGCCGTGTTCCTCAAGCCAGCGGTTGTCAAAGGATATGACAGTCTGCCACATTGGCGAGCCGTTATCCTGTGCTTTTTGGTATAACTTTTTATAATTTTGTTTTTCTTCTGCAGTTAAGTGATTTGAATTTGCAGTAAACAAATCAGTTGTTTTTTCAGGGTTATCCATATAGTCTGTGTATAGACTAAATTCGGATATGTGATTATTACGCACGGCGTTTTCTCTATCCATATAGTCAATGTAGCCGCTGAAAACAGAAGAATCAGAAGTAACAAAGTCTGTGACTACAACGCATCCGGCAGCAATACCTTTAATCATATTTCAATACCTCTGACCTTGTTGTTGAATTTTTCTCTGTCAGATAATATATGAGGATATTCTCCTTCACGGTTCTTTTTGTAAAATTTGCATTTGCCACATTTGCAGTATAAACTTTTAAGAATAGTGCATCCTTTATCACTGCTATCGCGATATGCAAAGCAATCTTTATGTATACTATTCATTTTTCATCTTTACCTTTCTTCTTGTTATCCTTAAGTTGTTTAAAATAAGCAATCTTCGATTTGATAGTGTGTTCGGCTTCTTCAAGTATCGGTGCTTTCATAGTTGAAATTGAAACAAAATCACCGATGTCAAAGGTGTTGTTAACAGCAAAGGAATTTATTATTTCCATAATTATCTGAATATTAACATCGGCGGCGTTTGTTCCGAGTCTTATCCGAGTAATTGCATTGCCGTATTTATGTTCAAATTTTTCAATAACGCGATTAGCAATGTCTTCGTTTTGATTAAGAGTTGCAGCGCGATGTTCATTAATAATCAGTTCGACTGCCTTCGTCAACGAACTAAGTTGGTGCTGTTCTTTATAGTCTGTTATATATTCAATTGTGGATTCTCTTAAACGCAATCCGGTTTGGATTTTTGGTTCTTTATTTTTCATAAAAATTCTCCTTTAAAAATAGTAGTTTTGGAACACGACCTCTGGAAATCCCAGTGTTTATGCGGCTTTCAGCGGTCGGGGACCAATTGGTCCCCGAAAATCATCACTCCAAATTTGTTCTAATTAATTGTGTAATTTCATTAAGTGTATGGTTTAATGTTTTTGTTCGAATCATTAAAATTTCAAAATCATCCTTATCTAATTCAATATCCCAGTCGCTGTTGATAATGCCAGACTTATCCTTAATGTCCTGAATGCATTTCATAAAGGTTTCAGATTTTTGAAGAAGGATTTTTTTGTTATCTTTCAAAACAGACGAGTCTTTTCTCTGAGCCTTTTTCTTTTCCTTTTTCTCAGCGTGAGCTTTTACAGTTGATGAAGTTACATTCCTTTTTTGTAAAATTTCTTTCTGCTGAGCATGACTTAAATGCGCAACATCGTTAGCAGCACCAATTGATATTTCGTTATTTTGAAGTTTTTCTTTAAGTTCGTCAGTACCATGAGTTTCTACATAATTGTAGCGTTTAACTTGCGTTGATGACATATCTAACTCATTAGCAATCAGCTGACTCATTTTGCCGGGAAGCTTGACACCGTGTTCGGCAAGCTTGGTATATATTTTCTTAAGCTCTCTGACCTGGAAAGCTCTGTCAGCATCGGTATACTGTCTGCCCTCTGCGTTGGTGGTAATGATACTCAGCATTTCCTTGTCGTCGTTTGTCAGAATTTCTTTTCCGTTTTCATCAAGGAAAGAGCAGCTCTTGCTAACATCCGTAATCAGACAAGGAGCTAATCTGAATTGCTCATAACCGTCATCGACTAATCCCTTCAGAGCTGTATATCTTCGTTCACCGGATAACAGGGAATAGGTGCCGTTGCCGTTATCCTTGACCTCAAGGTTTTGTTTCAGTCCGTTGTGCAGAATAGAGAATTTCAATTCCTCAATTCCTTCAATGCTGTATTCGTTCTTTATATTTGGAATTATACTATCAATAGACAGTCTTTCAATCCTGAAGGACTGACCTTTTTCTTTTGCCGTTTCATCATTTGAAAGGCCTAAATTAAATAAATCTACTTTCGCATATCTGCCCATAAAAATACCTCCTAAAAATTGCAGTTTTGGAACACGACCTCTGGAAAGCCCAGTATTTATGCAGCTTTCAGCGGTCGGGGACCAATTGGTCCCCCAAAAAAATCAGTAATGCTCAACTAAGAATTTTGTTAATTTTCTATAATCCTGAGCAACGGATGAATCGCCGGCATAATCGGTCAGAGTCATTTTCGAATATGTAAATTCTTCAGCTCGTACACTCTTCCGTATCTGAACATCAATAAAAAATCTGCCCAAGGCTTTTTTCATAGTCTCACGGATGCTTTTAGATACAATTGTCCTTCCATCATATTGGGTGAGAAAGCATCGAATGTCAGTAAGCTGAGAGTTGTAGTCCTTAAGTGCTTCAACCAAACTTTGAGCAATGCAGTATCCGGCAAAGCCCCATTTATCACACTTCAGCGGAGCAAATACATAGTTAGCACAAGCAAGTCCATTGATATTTAGAAGATTGACTGCAGGGGAACAGTCAATAATGCAGTAGTCGAAATTGTTTTTAACCTTTTCAAGCTGATGTTTTAACCTAAACTGCTGTGGATTTTTTATATCGGACTGTAACTGTGTTTCAATGTCTGATAAATCAATAAAGGCAGGGATAAGGCTCAGGTTCTTATAATCGGTGTCATAGATTACTTCATTTATATCAAATGAAGAGTCTATGAGAATGTCACCGATTGTTTTGGGATATTCCCTAAGCAACGATAAGTCTCCTTCCTCCAGAACACGTTCAAGCACCTCAGCGTAATTGATTTCCTTTTTAGAAAATAGGGAACTGCAGTTTCCTTGTGGATCCATATCAATCAGCAGTACCTTTTTGTTATACTCTGTAGCAAGAATATGCGCGATTGTTGTTGCGGAGGTTGTCTTTCCGACACCGCCCTTTACGTTTAAAAATGCATAGGTTTTCATAAAACATTCTCCTTCCTGTTGTCAATATCAGTGTTTATAACCAATTGCTGTAATTGCTGCAGAGCCAGAGTAACATTGTTAATGGCATCTGTAGTTGTTTCAACCAATCCCGAATATTTGCTTTCAGTTTCCTTTATTTTGTCGGTAAAAGCAAAATTCTCAAGTATTATATTGACTAATTTGTTTCTGCTAATGCCCTTTTGTTTGGCAAGCTCATCAATTTTTGCAAGAACTCCGGAATCAACATTTCTGATGTAAATAGTTTTGCTGATTGCAACCACTCTCCTTTTGAGCAACAAAAAAAGAGCCAATTCACCTATATAAAAATAGATAAATCGGCTCTAAGGCTCTTAGATTAAATTTTCAATTCGCACTTAAGTGCAATTAAATTATATAACAAATGAATTACAAAATCAACCTTTTTCTGTAAAAGTGTAAAAAAATGTATATCAAAAACGGATATTGGTGCAAGCAGAAACGCGGAGAGCATAAAGCAAAAGCGGCAGGCTTTGCCTGCCCAAGCACTTGAAAAGTGCTTGCAGCTTTTCCTTATGCTCTTTTTTATCCTCCGGATAAAAAACTTTTTGCTTTTTACCTGGAAAAAGCAAAGGCTTTTCCCAGCGAGCCTGACGTCTCGACGATTTCCGGTTGCTCCTCCAAATGTAAAGCCGGAGGGCAAAAAATAAGACGAGTCCAGCTCGTCTTTTACCGAAAAAGAGAAAATGTAATAGCAGACAAAAGGAAAAGCTCCCCTTAAGGAGAGCTTTACTCTTTGCTTAGAATGCTTTTTATTTCTTTTTCAAATTCTTCATACTCATCGTCGTCCTCAGTGAACATACTGATGATGTCTTTGTATGTGTTTATTGTTCTCAAGCAATCTTCACATACAAAATCGCTGTTTCGATACGCCAGGGAAATTGCTGCATCCATCAGTGGATGCACAATATTTTCAATAATTTCTGATTCAGATAAATCTGTATAGTGTACTCTGTCGCTCATTTTCTTACCTCCAAAGCTTTAAGCTTCTATTCGTGCACATAAAAATTCAGGATTACCCTCGTATCCAACGAGATACCAGCCCTTTGAGTCAGAGTGTTCAACTCTAACATCAATCCATTTTGTACCGTTGTAGATTTGCAGCGTATCGCCACAATGCAGGCCGTCATAAAAATGCTGCTTACAATCATCAAGTAGCCTTATGTTCAGACGCTCGAGGTCTTCGTCGTAAAAAATGAAACCTTCTTTAATACTCATATGTACTCCTTTCAATTTAGTCTGCCGGCTATCGGTGACGGCTTGCGCCGTTTCGTCTTAATTTTCAAAGACTCGTCAGACCGATTTATTCCCAATTTGGTTTATGTCCGTTTTTAATTTCATCAAGAGTAATTATACATCCTCGCTTACAAGGTTGTGTTGCATCTATGTATGCGTACTTTTTTCTCGCCATTTGCTGAAAAATTAGCTCTTTCCTCTTGAGAATACAAACACCTGTTACATCTTTGATTGATTCCTTTAATGTGTTAAAACTTACATACTCCTTTAACCCTTGAACCAGTTTAGGTTCGTGGTAATTTCCGTGAGTGTCTTTTCCACCTAATGTCATATTTGCATAATATGTTCCGTCATAATTCTGTACAATTTCTAAAAACCACTTCATATTTGTTACTCCTTTCATTGAGGTGTTTCCTCACCTCTTGATTATAATTATACACCAAAAATAAGTGTATATCAATTGACAATATACACAAAAATACTGTGTATATATTGTGTAATATGCACACTTGAAAAAGGTGTATATTTTTGATAATATTATAATTGGAAAAGAAAGGAATGATGTTTTTTGTCTTTGAGGTATAAGATAGATGTTATTGCTGCTCTTAAAAGTGCCGGGTATTCAACATACCGATTAAGAAATGAAAAAATCATCGGAGAGGCAACACTGACAAAACTGAGAAAAGGGGAGCTTGTTTCCTGGAACAACATAGATACTTTATGCAAATTG
>CAMBNE010000064.1 GCA_945868935.1 uncultured Clostridia bacterium | reverse complement strand
GACTGCCGGAGCGACCGCTACAAAACCGAGCTGGGACTTTCTCCCGACAGCACCTACACAAACAACGGTGTTATGCTCATTGACCTGAAAGCCTGGCGTGAAATGAATGTTGAAAAGGATTTTCTGGAGTTTATCGTCGCTCGCAACGGAGATATCACCTATGTTGACCAGGGTGTTCTCAACGGTGTGCTTGCAAAGAAAAATCTTGTCAAGGTTATACATACAAAGTACGATGCAATGACGATATTTTTTGACTTTAATTTTAAAGATCTTATGAAGGTCAGAAGACCCGAGCATCACCTCAGTGAGCAGGAATACAATGAAACCGTAACCGACCCTTATATAATACACTACACATCCTGCTTTTTGTCGGGAACACGCCCCTGGAACGAAAAGAACAATCATCCGTTTGTCGGCGACTTCCTTAAATACAAGGAAATGTCGCCCTGGAAGGGCTTTCCGCCGTACCCCGACGACAGAAAAAAGAGCAAAAAGCTTATGACAACAGTCTGCAACATTATGCCGAAGGGTCTGATGATTGCAACAATTTCGCTTGTTCATTCAAAGCTCTACCCGATGATACGTTCATTAAAAAGCAGAGGTAAAAAATGAAAATCTTACTTGTAAATAAATATCACTACATTAAGGGCGGCAGTGAAACCTACCATTTCGGTCTTGCAAAGCTCCTTGAATCACACGGTCACGAAGTAATTTACTTTTCAATGGCTGACGAAAAAAACTATCCCTGCGAGCAGGAAAAGTACTTTGTCAACAACGTTGACTTCAACGGTCATCTGTCTGCCTTTGCAAAGCTTAAGGCAGGCTTTCACGCCCTCTATTGCTTTGACGCAAAGAAAAAAATCTCAAAGCTGATTGAGGACGAAAAGCCCGATATTGTGCACATTAACCTTGCACACCGCCACATAACGCTTTCAATTGTGGACGCAATTAAAAAGTACAACATACCGATAGTATTCACTGCGCACGATTTAAACTGCGTTTGTCCCAGTCACACGATGCTTTCAAACGGCAAGGTCTGCGACAGGTGCGTTGTCGAACACAGCTATAAGCCTGCTTTACAGCAAAAATGCGTTAAAAATTCGGGTATGCAGACTATGCTCGGCGTAGTTGAAGCAAAAAATTACGAGCGTTTGCACACCTATGACAAAATTGATTTCTATATCTGTCCGTCTGACTTTTACCGCAGACAGTTCGAAATTTCGGAAATCACCAAAAGTCCCGTTGTGCACTGGGTAAACTTTCTTCCCCTCGGAACGGAATATAAAATGAGCGAAAATACAAAGGATTATTTCCTGTTTTTCGGCAGGCTTTCTGTTGAAAAGGGAATTATGTCGCTTGTAAAAGCATATGAGCTCGGCGGCTTTGAAAATCCTCTTTATCTTGTCGGCGACGGTCCGTTAAGAGAAGAGCTCGAAGATTACGTCAAAACTCATAATCTTTCCGAAAAGGTTATTTTTACGGGATTCCAGAGCGGCGACAGCCTTAAAAAATACGTTTCCGAAGCAAAATGCGTTATTCTTCCGAGCGAATGGTACGAAAACGGACCGTACTCCATTCTCGAAGCGCTTGCGTCGGGAAAGCCTGCTATTGTAAGCAATTACGGCGGACTTCCCGAAATTGTTGAGGATGGCGTATCAGGCTTTATCTGCGAGCCGAATAACCCCGAAAGTCTGTGCGAATGTCTTAAAAAGATGAATGCCTTATCGCCTGACGATTATAAAAAGATGTCCTGTGCCGCACTTGAAAAGGCAAAACGTGACTGCGACTGTGAAAAATACTACGAAAAGCTGATTAAATGCTACGAACAGCTTATTAAAAAAGCAAAGGAGAAAAAGCAATGACTCTGCTCAAAATTTACTGGCGAACAAAGGCTGCCTTTAAAAAGCTGTGCTTTAAGCTTATGTTCGGCAAAAGATTTTCTGTCGGAAGAAACACCACGTTCAGACCAAACTTCGGCATTTATCTTGAAAAAGGCGCAAGAATTAAAATAGGAAGCAACTGCTTTTTTAACAGGGGTTGTTCAATAAACAGCATTGAAAGCGTGGAAATCGGTGACTACACCATATTCGGCGAGAATGTAAAAATTTACGACCAGGACCACAAATTCAGGGACACAGGCAAGCTTATCCGTGAGCAGGGATTTACGGTCGGCAGTGTTAAAATCGGCTCAAACTGCTGGATTTGCACAAACACCGTTATCCTTAAAGGCGTAACAATCGGCAACAACTGCGTTATCGGTGCAGGCTGTATAATATATAAGGATATTCCCGATAACTCGCTTGTAAAAAGCAACGGCGGAATTACAATTGAGCCGCTTAAATAAGGAGGAGCATATGTCGGAAAAACCTATTGTTGCATACCTCACCCGCCATACGGTTTCAAACTACGGCTCAGTGCTTCAGGCTTATGCAACGCAGACTGCGCTTGAAAAGCTCGGCTGCAGCCCAGTTTGCATAAACTACTACAGAAGTGACGAAAAGCCGAAGGAGCTTGTTCATACACTTCTGCAATGCTCAAAGTGGAACAAAAACGCTCTGACAAGGCTTGTTTATATGCTCACGCAAAAGCCTGTTTACAGCTACGCAGGCAAGCGTTTTGAGCAGTACAGAAAAATCGTAAAGGTGACTGACAGGGAATACAACTGCGAACAGGATTTGATTGACGACTGCCCTGAGGCTGACGTATATATGACAGGCAGTGACCAGGTGTGGAACACAATTACCTGCGACAAAATCGACCCCGTTTACTTTATGTCGTTTTTAAAGGACGGTCAGAAACGCATTTCCTACGCCGCAAGCTTTGGCGGAAGTGAAGTTAAGGACACTGACAAGCCTGTTATTTCTAATCTGCTCGAAAAATACGACAGCGTTTCCGTAAGAGAAAACAGCGGTGTTAAAATTGCCGGGGAGCTCGGCATAAACGCAAGTCAGGTGCTTGACCCCACCCTTTTGCTGACAAAGGACGAATGGGAAAAAATTATTCCGAAGCGAGATTGCAGTGAAAAATACGTTCTCGTTTATCAGCTCCACCCCAACAAAAACTTTGACAAATACGCAAAGGCTTTTGCAAAGAGCAAAGGTCTTAAGCTTTGCAGAATAAGCCAATGCTTCCACCATATTGTGCGAAGCGGAAAATTCATCTGCTGTCCGCCTGTTGAGGAATTTTTACGGTACATAAAGAATGCCGAGTATTTTCTAACGGATTCCTTTCACGGAACAGCCTTTGCAATCGGACTAAACACGCAGTTTGTTGACATTCTGCCCAAAAGCTACAGCGAGAGAATTTCGAGTATTCTTGAGCTTATCGGCTGCGAAAACAGAATCCTCAAAAGCTATGACGACTTTTCAATTACTGACAACAGAATTGATTTTGACGAAGTCAACCGAAAAATCGAAACCGAACGGCAGAAGTCATACGATACACTCAGAAATATGATAGGTGAGTGCCTTGAATAATATAATGAAAGTCGGCAAGGACTGCTGCGGCTGTGGCGCCTGCGAACAGCTTTGCCCGAAAAATTGCATTACTTTTAAATACGACAGCGAGGGCTTTTTATATCCGCAGGTAAACGCTGACCTCTGCACAGACTGCGGACTCTGCGCCGGACGCTGTCCGATTACAAGCGACGTCAAGCGTGGCAAAAATCCCGAGGTTTACGCCGCAAAATACACCGACCGAGATACGGTTTTCAACAGCACCTCGGGCGGAATTTTCATTTCGCTTGCACTCAACGTGCTTGAAAAGGGCGGCGTTGTGTTCGGCTGTGCGTATGACGACAACCTTGTCGCAAAGCACATTGCCGTAGAAAGCAAGGACGAGCTTTACAGACTGCAAAGCTCAAAGTACGTTCAGAGCGACACAAGAGGAATTTATACTAAGGTTAAAAAGGAGCTTGAAAGCGGCAGAGAAGTGCTATTCAGCGGCACAGGCTGTCAGGCGGCAGGGCTTAAGGCGTTTCTGAACAAGGACTACCCGAATCTGCTGATTGCCGACATCGTGTGTCACGGCGTGCCGAGTCCCAAGCTGTTTGCAAAATACATTGACTTTATGGGCAAAAAGCTGGGCGGCAAGCTCACCGAATACAACTTCAGGAGCAAGGAAAAGCGTGGCTGGGATTTGTATTACAAAGCCTCAAACGATAAAAAGAGCAAGTCCGACTACGGCTTTTTTGATGCGTACTACAACGCATTCCTCACGTGCAAAACCTACCGTGAAAGCTGTTACAGCTGCAAATTTGCAAACTCCGAGCGCGCAGGCGACATCACGCTTGCCGACTACTGGGGAATTCAGAAAATGCACCCCGAATTTTTCGACAGCAACGGCGTTTCGCTTGTGCTTGTGAACAGCGAAAGGGGCAGAAAGGCGTGGGAGGAAATAAGCGGAAATGTAAAGGCTATTCCCTCTGCGATTGAAAAAGCCGCTGTTCAAAACAGCAACCTTATTGCACCCTCAAAACGTCCGTCGTGCCGTGACAGCATATATGACGGAATTGACGGAGATTTTGACCTGTATGTTAAAACAAAGCTGAAATTTAAGATAAATCCCAAAACAAAAATTAAAAAGATGATTCCTGTTTCATTTAAGCAGAAAATTTTGAAATTAGTCAGAAAATAAAGAGAGATTTGATATTATGAAAATGCTCGGAATATGCGTTTGCTATCAGCACAGAAATTACGGAAGTCAGCTCCAGAGCTACGCTACAACCGTTGAACTGAAAAAACGCGGAATTGATTTTGAAATCATACGCTACAAAAAGAAAATCACTCCTGCTTTGCTTTTAAAATCACTTCCAAGACTTTTCAATCCCGTATTTATCAACGACCGTGTGCTTGTAAGATACCAGAAAAAGCTCAAGCTTTTAATGCATCCGCAGTTAAAACAAAACAATAACATCAGAAATTCCTGCCTTGCAAAGTTTTCGAAGGAGCACTTCACCTCGCTTTCTCCTATGTATTACGGCTATGACGAGCTTTGCAAAGCCGCAGAAAAGTACGACGCCGTTATGGTCGGCAGTGACCAGCTCTGGGCACCGAGCGGAATTACGTCAAATTTCTACAATCTTATGTTTGCACCCGACAGCAAAACTAAAATTTCCTATGCGGCAAGCTTCGGCGTATCGCAGATTGAAAAGAAATATCATAGTCTGTACAATCAATTTCTGTCGAGAATGGACTTTATCAGCGTTCGTGAAAACAGCGGTAAAAAGCTTGTTGAAAGCCTGAGCGACAAGTCGGCAGAGGTTGTTGTTGACCCCGTTCTTTTGCTTGACAAAGAGGACTGGGACAGGGAAATTCCCGACAGGCAACTGTATGACGAGCCGTATATTTTCGCTTATTTACTCGGAAAATCCGCAGAATACCGCAACGCCGTAACGGAATTTGCAAGAAAAAAGGGACTGAAAATTGTTACGTCGCATCATATGGACAGCTACAACAAGGCTGACGAAAGCTTCGGTGACTATGCACCGTTTGACGTAGGTCCTGCCGAATTTGTAAATCTCATAAGAAACGCTGAATATGTTTTTACCGACTCCTTTCACGGTTCGGTTTTCTCAATGCTTTATAAGAAGAAGTTTCTTGTTTTTAACCGCTATTCCGACAAAAGCATTTCTTCAAAAAATTCACGTATTGACAGCTTTTGCAGTAACTACGGTCTTTCCGACCGCCGTTTTGACGGCAATATTGACGCTGTTGACAACGAGATTGACTTTAATACAGTACATAAAAAGGTTGAAAACCACAGGGCAAAATCCCGTGCATTTCTCGACAGGGCGTTGCGTGACTTTGCCTGACGGAGGTTTGTGATGATTAGCATTTCAAATGAAAATAAAAAAGATTGCTGCGGCTGTACAGCCTGCGCCAACATCTGCCCGAAGCAATGCATTACAATGACTGACGACAACGAGGGCTTCAAATATCCCTCGGTTGACTTTAACAAATGCGTTGACTGTCATTTATGTGAAAGAGTTTGTCCGATTATTAACAAAACGGAGTCGAAAGAAGAACCTAAAGAGGCTTATATAGTTCGCAACAACGACGCCGAAATAGTAAAGAACAGCACCTCGGGCGGAGCTGTAACGGCATTTTGCGAGGAAATTCTGAGCAAAAACGGAATAATCTTCGGCGGAGCGTTTGACAATGACTTTGAAGTCAGGCATTTGAGCGCAGAAAGCGTCGAAGAGCTAAAGAAATTCCGCAGTTCAAAATATGTTCAGAGCGATTTGACCGATACATTTAAAAGGGTGAAAAAGAACCTTGACGACGGAAGATATGTTATGTTTACGGGAACGCCCTGTCAGGTTGAGGGACTTCTGAAGTACCTGCAAAAACCGTACGACAACCTTTTTACCGTAGACTTTGTTTGCAG
>CAMBNE010000063.1 GCA_945868935.1 uncultured Clostridia bacterium | reverse complement strand
TGTTTCATATTTTGAAAAGCTCTGGGAAAATCCAAAGGGCTCAAGCAACATCGGTATTATCAATCAGGCTACTCACGCAGGCTGGCTGCCGACTATCGGCAACTTTGATTATCTGCTGAATATAATCGTTGTTCTTGCTCTGACCGTATTTATGTATATTTACCTTAAATACAGCAAACACGGCTACGAGCTCACTGTTGTCGGCGAAAGTGAAAATACGGCAAGATACATCGGACTGAATGTTAAGAAAGTTATTATGAGAACAATGATTTTGTCAGGTGCAATCTGCGGTATTGCAGGCTTACTTCTCGTCGGAGGCACAAACCATACAATCTCCACTACAACGGCAGGAGGCAGAGGATTTACTGCTATTATGGTATCGTGGCTTGCAAAATTCAATCCGATATTTATGATTTTAACTGCTTTTCTGATTACATTTCTGCAATCGGGTGCAGGAGAAATCTCAACAGTGTTCGGATTAAACGAATCTTTCTCCGATATAATCACCGGCATTATTATTTTCTTTATTATCGGCTGCGAGTTCTTTATAAACTACAAGCTGCATTTTCGCAGCTCACACAAGGAGGTAAAGTAAAATGCTGGCAACAATTATTCAACGTGCCGTAATGCAGGGTATTCCTCTGTTATTCGGAGCTACCGGCGAAATTCTTACGGAAAAGTCAGGAAATCTTAACCTTGGTATTCCGGGCATTATGTATGTAGGCGGCATCAGCGGCGTTATCGGTGCGTTCTTTTACGAAAGCTCTCTTGCTTCTCCCGAAGATGCAAATGCTTTTCTGGCTATTTCAATACCTCTGCTTTGCAGTATTTTAGGCTCGCTTATTGTGGGATTAATCTATTGCTTCCTGACTGTTACACTCAGAGCAAATCAGAACGTAACCGGTCTTGCAATTACGACCTTTGGCGTCGGCTTCGGCAACTTCTTCGGCGGTTCGCTCATTAAGCTCGTTGACACCGATATTCCTTCAATTTCTCTTACCACAACAAGCAACTTTTTCAGGACAACCTTGCCTTTTGCAGACTCGACAGGCTGGTTCGGCAAGATATTTCTGTCCTACGGATTCTTGGCTTATGCCGCAATTATAATTGCCCTTGCCTGCTCGTTCTTTTTGAACAGAACACGTGGCGGATTGCACCTCAGGGCTGTAGGTGAAAATCCTGCAACTGCCGACGCCGCAGGCATCAGCGTAGGAAAAACAAAGTATCTTGCAACCTGTATCGGAAGCGTGATTGCAGGCTTAGGCGGCCTGTACTATGTAATGGATTACGCCAACGGAGTATGGTCAAACGACGGTTTCGGTGACAGAGGCTGGCTTGCAATTGCCCTTGTAATTTTTGTTATGTGGAAACCCAAGTCAGGTATTTTAGGCTCAATTCTGTTCGGCGGACTCTACATTATATATCTGTTCATTCCCGGTCTTCCGCTCAGAACGCAGGAATTATTCAAAATGCTGCCTTATGTTGTAACTATTGTTGTGCTTATTCTTGTAAGCATAAGAAACAAAAAGGAAAATCAAGGCCCGCAATCACTCGGACTCTCGTATTTCAGAGAAGAACGATAGAATATTAAATAACAAAAGCTCCCGATTTTGTGAATCGAGAGCTTTTTTGTTTGGTTATGGATTTTATCAGTTAATATTTTTTCGGGTTATTAGTGCGGCAGACAAGATAATCAAGGCTTGTGTTGTAGTAGTCAGCAAGCTTGATTAAAAGCACAAGCGGAATGTCACGCTCACCTCGCTCATATTTAGAATAAAGCGACTGGTCACACATCAATATTTTTGCAATATCCTTTTGTGTCAGGTCGTTGTCCTCACGCAAATCTTTAATTCTCAGTTTCAAAATAATCACCGAATAAATTATAAAATAGTACATATAGTCCTATTGACAAATAGGACAAATAGTCCTAAAATATATTTATCCGGATAAATAATTTTTATTAACAAAGGAGAATGTTTTATGAAAAAGATTAAAAAACTATGTTCGCTTATGTTAGCTACACTTATGTGTTTGTCTGTAGTGGGTTGTAATAAAGATAACAGTAATACAGAAAGCACTGTTTCCTCTGTTGAAAACTCTGACACCGTTATTGATACTACAGTACAACAAGTAGAGAATGATGTTGATCCTGAAGATAATATCAAAAAAATGGTAAACTATATTGAATCAGCAGTAGATCTATCAGAATTTACTTTAGATGAAAGTAATAATTTAGCATATAAAAAAACATATAGTTTTAATAATTTTGATAATGCTGATTCAGGAATGGGTAATATTATTCAACTTGAAGACGGTACTATCGTTCAGCTTTTTGAAACTACAATCAATAATCTTGTTGCAAACGGATACACTGTCAAAAAGGTTGGAGGTAATGGTGAAGACTTTTACAGGATTCCTGTTCTTTTAGAAAAAGGTGGTAAAAAAATTAATGTGTTTGTAAGTGATGATGAAACCGATGTATATTCTGCTGTTATAAGAAATATTGATTTGTCGACAGATGAAAAGTATCTTGATTTTGATTTTTACGGTGCAACTAAAGATTCAAATTTTTATTCTATCTTAAGTTTATTTGGCTCACCGACGCATTCAATTGGTGTTGAATGTGATGAAAATGGGGAGAATTGCTCTATAACATTGGGCTATGTTTCTTCAGAATATGAGATTTATACGTATGTACATTTTAATTACGATTCCAAAACAGATAAAACAACTCTTACTGAGATTTTTATATCTACATAAATCACGTTGCTTTTGAGGAGATTATTATGAAGAAACTAATAACAATAATACTGTTGCCAATAATAATGCTTGTAGGTTGCAGTGATTCGAGGAATAATGATGTTCAATCAACCACTTCTGACATAGAAATCAGTACATATATAGTCGAAAGTACTACTAAAGAAGAAACTACAGATGTACCGACAACAATCTATGATATAAGTGAAGAATATCAGATTGTTTTAGCAAGCGGAAGTGATGACGAGGGAAATTATTATATGATGGTTGGTAATGAAAAAGAAGATTATCAAGGCGTCAAAGTTGAGATAGGTGTTATAAAAAATGATGAGTGGTTAATTAAACCTACATCTGATATTCCGTTTCTTAAAGATAATGGAGAGTTTATAAACGGAGGCGGTCTTTCTGACGCTATAGATGACATAAAATTTATTGGAAAGGAATGTTTCAGATATGTAAGTCATCAAAAAGGACTGACAGAAGTATATTACAATGTTAATACTAAAAAATATTTTGAGAACAAAGGAACATATTACTCCAATATAGGTTGGAAAGAATATACATACGTAGGAGCTCGGTATACAGAAGAGTCAGTTGTGCCTAATGAAGAAAAGATTTTTATTCGTTCTGCCAAATATGAAAGTTTTATAACATATCATATATTGGATACGAAAAGCATGGAGTTATCAGGTGAGTATAAGGTTGATAATAATGAAAAATATGATAATGTTTATCCTGTTTCAGAAGACTTATTTGCCATAATAACTTTTGGTGGTAAATTAAAATTTTATAATTTGGATGGTAGTCTTGCAATTGATTTATCGGAATACGAGGTTTCCAATGATTATCAACGCTTTATTTTTGAAGATGGTCAGTGTACTTTTAGAATTAAAAACAATAATAATACAGAGTATGATATTACCGTTGATAAAAGCGGTAAAGTACTGTATTCTGATGAAGTGATTTAGTAGAAAGCCAATATTTATATTCAAGAGTATATTAATCAAATTACGGCTGCCAAATGATTACAAATTTTATAAATTAAAAAACGCTTCATAAACTGTTACAGTTCGTGAAGCGTTTATATTTATAATATGAAGAAATTTAAACATTAAACCTGAACAGAACAACGTCGCCGTCTTTCATAACGTATTCCTTGCCCTCGCTGCGGACAAGGCCCTTTTCCTTTGCGGCGGTCATACTACCGCACGCAATCAAATCATCATATGCGATAACCTCTGCTCTGATAAATCCTCTTTCAAAGTCGGAGTGGATTTTTCCTGCCGCCTGAGGTGCCTTTGTGCCGTTCTTGATTGTCCACGCTCTGACCTCCTGCTTGCCTGCGGTGAGGTAGGAGATAAGACCGAGAAGCGCATAGCACTCCTTGATAAGTCTGTCAAGACCGCTTTCCTCAAGTCCCATATCCGCAAGGAACATCTGCTTTTCTTCCTTGTCCATTTCAACGATTTCTTCCTCAATCTGTGCACAAATCGGCAGAACGCCTGCGTGTTCCTCTGAGGCAATCTGCTGAACAGCCTTGTAGCCTGCGTTGCTGTCGATTCCGTTTGCAAAGTCCTCGTCGCTCATATTAGCCGCATAGATAACGGGCTTGTTTGTGAGCAGAGCAACGTCTGACAGCAGAGCCTTTTCGTCGTCGTCACATTCAACGCTTCTTGCAGGCTTGCCTTCTTCGAGAGCGGCTAAAACTCTTTCATAAAAGTCAATGTCCTTCTGGTACTTCTTATCGCCCTTGAGCATCTTTTTGGTTTTGTCAATTCTGCGCTCCATCATCTCTACGTCCGAGAGAATCAGCTCAAGATTGATAGTTTCGATATCCCTTTTTGGGTCAATACTGCCCTCAACGTGGATAATATCGTCGTTTTCAAAACAGCGCACAACGTGAACAATAGCGTCGCACTCACGAATGTTTGAAAGGAACTTGTTGCCAAGTCCTTCACCCTTTGACGCACCCTTAACAAGACCTGCAATGTCGACAAATTCGATTGATGCAGGAGTGTATTTGTCGGGGTCGTACATTTCGGCGAGAACGTCAAGACGCTTGTCAGGAACTGCGACAACGCCAACGTTCGGCTCAATTGTGCAGAACGGATAGTTTGCGCTCTGTGCTCCTGCGTTTGTGATTGCGTTAAAGAGTGTGCTTTTGCCTACGTTAGGCAGACCTACTATACCTAATTTCATTTTAAACTCTCCTAAAATTAATTTTTCGCAATGACTTGCCTATTTTTCAATTATATTGTATTATGATAACATAACGATTAAATCTAATTATATCACATTTTATTTGTTTAAACAACAGGAAAGGCGATAATTATGGCTGAAAAAACAATTTCAAAGACGATAAAGGTTGAAGAAGAAAATCTCGCCTGTGCAATGGGCAGCGGAAGTCTTATGGTGCTTGCAACTCCTGCGGTCGTGGCTCTTATGGAAAATGCCGCCGCAGAGCTTGCGCAGAATGAGCTTGGTGACGAGGAGCTTACAACAGTCGGCACTATGATTTCAATTGAGCACACAAGCCCTACTCCGATTGCGGCAGAGGTGACGGCAAAAGCAATTCTCACAAAAGTTGACGGCAGAATGTTTTATTTTGACGTTGAGGCATATGATAAAAAAGGCTTGATTGCCAAGGGCACGCACACAAGAGTAAGCGTAAAAGCTGAAAAATTTCAGGCAAAGGCGGACGGTAAATTCGATGAATAAGTATAAATATATTCTTTTTGACCTCGACGGCACAATCAGCGAGAGTGCAGGAGGAATCAGAAAATCGCTTGAACACGCAATAACAGAACTCGGCAAACCGCTTCCCGACCTTGACGACTATACACTATATATAGGACCGCCGCTGATTGATACATTCAGAAATGTATGTCATTTTTCGGAGGAGGACTGTCGAAAAGGCATTGAGCTTTACCGCAGTTTTTACGATGAAAAAGGAAAGTATTTCAATAAGCTTTACGACGGCATAAAAGACGTTCTTGTTAAGCTTAAGGAGAACGGTTCAAAGATTGCAGTCTGTTCCTCAAAGTACGAAAAGTTTGCGGAGGAAATCGTTGAAATTCTCGGTGTTTCCGATTGCTTTGACGCAGTCTGCGGCTCAACTCTTGACGGCAGCCGCAAGGATAAAAAGGACTTGATTCCTTATGCCGTGAAATCGCTCGGCGGAGATTTTAATTCCGAAAAAGAAAATACAGTTATGCTCGGCGACACCTACTTTGATGCAAGAGGTGCAAGACAGTGCGGTGTTGACTTCATAGGCGTTGAGTATGGCTACGGCAGTAAGGAAGCTATGAAGGACGAGGGTGCAAAGTTTTTTGCAAAAACGCCTGCCGACCTTTTACCGTTCTTAATCGGCTGATACAATCATTAAAGCAAGTACTTCGGCATACTTATAATATAGTATAAGTATTGTTCGGAGGTCTTGCTTTGTTTGTTTTAAATTTTAAGGTTGCTGATTCCAAAAAAATTTTTGCGATTTTTGCCGTTGTGTCTGTTGCCGTTGCAATTGTCTGCATAATATGTATGATTTCGGTGCAGAACAGCCTGCCCGATACAGCAACCTGCGACGAACTCGGCTGTTACTCGCTTAAATGCGATAAAGATGATGAACAGTGTACTTTTCTTGAACAGCTCGGCTTGTTAGCAGAAAAAATCACGGACAGCTGCGAAGTTACTG
>CAMBNE010000062.1 GCA_945868935.1 uncultured Clostridia bacterium | reverse complement strand
TAGAACTATCGGGTCATTATAAAATGGAGTGGTTACCGTATAGTGAAATTGATAATACAAATACTGGTGTTTTTAAGATTTTGGTAAATACAGTAAAATAAATATATTAAATAAAGCCAGCTGTTATAGCATTTACTGCTATAATTCAGTTGGCTTTTTTGCGTTTAGGAGGTGAGTTTTAATGAGTGCTACCATAGGTGCGGCACTGAAGAAAATAGCAGTTTCTCTGCTCACGGATAAAAAGGTAATAAAAACAATAGGCGGTATAGTAATCGGCATAATCATAATTGTGGTTATGCCGATTATTGCTGTTGTGTCGGTTTTTAACGGCAGTATGGATATTGATACAGACAAGTTTAAGCAGTCTATACAAGAAAATATCTCGGCTGAGCAGATGAAAAATCTACAGCTTATCAACGACACAATGACAGAGGTTGAAAATCAGCTCAAAAGCAAAAAACTGTCCGACTGCAACACGCAAGCAGAGGTTATCTATCTGTTTTCTTTGTCCGATAAATCAGAGGACAAGGACTTTGTAAAAAACTTTGTATCCTGTTTCAAGAAGAATCAGTCCGATGAGGATTTGATAAAAGCCGTCAATCAGAAATTCGGAACGGAGATTAAGTATGACGAGTTTCAAAAGATGATGCAGTCAATCAAGGGGGCAGAAATCAGCACCGCAGGCTTTACCGACAAGACAACGAAAAATAACCTCGACCTTGTCAAGTGGTGTGAAAACGCATACAAAAACGGCTGGGGTTATGTGTATGGCGGTTACGGTCAAGTCTGCACAAAGCAATATCTCGACCAACAGGCGGGTCTGTTTCCCGGCAACAACGAGGCAGGCGGTGAAATGCGACAGGTCGGCGAGAAGTGGCTGGGCAAGAGAGTATGCGACTGCATAGGCTTGATAAAATCCTACGCTTGGTACAACGCTGACAGCGGTCAGATAACAGTCGGCTCAAACGGTTTCACGGACTGCGGAGCAAATTCTATCTGGAGCAATGTAACCGAAAGCGGACCGATTTCAAATATGCCCGATACACCGGGACTTGCTGTCTGGATGAACGGACATATCGGAGTGTATATCGGCAATGGTGAAGTCATCGAAGCACAAGGCACAGCCTACGGAGTTGTCAAAACAGAGCTTAACGGTCGAGGTTGGACAAAGTGGCTTAAAATACCGAATATCAAATATGTAAATCAAGGCAATAAGAAATAATGGGGTGATTTTAATGAAGAAAACAAGCGTAAGCATAATGTACGATGATGAAAAGCTGAATGCCATCAGGCTGTATATGTCACAGCGTGATTTGGATTTCAAGGAAGAGCTTGAAAAATCGGTTGACTCTCTGTACGCAAAATATGTTCCAGCAAATGTCAGAGAATTCATTGATATGAAAGGGTTGCAGACGAAACCACCCAAGCCTAAAAAGCCAAAGATTGAAGGTGAGAAAAAGACTTGAGGTCGCAAAATTTTGGAATAGAAGTAGAAATGACCGGCATCACTCGCAGTACTGCGGCGAAAGTGATTGCCGGTTATTTTCATACAGACGCAACTCATGTCGGCGGCTGTTATGACGCATATTCTGTCCGTGATAATGACGGCAGGATGTGGAAGATTATGCGTGACGCAAGCGTTAGATGTGAAAACCGTTCGGGACAGAATGCAAGCTCTCTGTACTCGGTTGAATTTGTCACTCCGATTTGCAACTATGACGATATAGAAACGATACAGGAGTTAGTCAGAAAGCTTCGTGGCGCAGGAGCGAGAGTCAACTCAAGCTGTGGCTTGCATTGCCACATAGACGCATCAAGACATACCCCTAAAACACTTCGGAATATCGTAAACATTATGGCTTCAAAAGAGGACTTGCTCTATAAAGCGTTGAAAGTGAATGTTTCCCGTGAGCATTACTGTCAGAAAATGGACACACGTTTCCTTGATGAAATCAATAACCGTCCTCCGATGTCAATGGAGCAGATAAAATCAATGTGGTATGACGGCGGGGATTACAGTTACCGACATTATGACGATACACGCTATCACGCTTTGAATCTTCACAGCGTGTTCTACAAAGGCACTATTGAATTCCGTCTCTTTAATTCAACCTTACACGCAGGCGAGGTCAAAAGTGCGATTCAGCTGTGCCTTGCAATCAGTCATCAGGCGTTGATTCAGAAGTCTGCAAGACACGCTAAAACTGTATCGGATAATGAAAAATATACTTTTCGTACTTGGTTGCTCCGTCTTGGCTTAATCGGTGACGAATTCAAAACGGCTCGTCATCATCTGCTGAAAAATCTTGATGGCAACATTGCGTGGAAGGATCCTGCACAGGCTGAAAAGCAAAAGGAAAGGCTTGCACAACAGCGAGTTGCAGAACTTAATAATACAAACGAAAATGAAAATATAAATATCAACGAACCCGAATCTGAAACTGCAACTGAGCAGAATGAGGATTCGGGTTTTGTTATGAGTATGTAGAAAGGGTTTTAAAATGAAAAAGAAATTATACATTGCCTACGGCAGTAATCTCAATCTTAAACAAATGAAATATCGTTGCCCCACAGCAAAATTTTTAGGCATTGGCGTAGTCGAAAATTACGAATTGCAGTTCAAGGGTATGCCTCATTGCTCCTTTGCGACAATTGCACCTTGCATCGGCAAGTCTGTTCCTGTTGCACTGTGGGAGCTTCAGCCGAGAGATGAGAAATTGCTTGACCGCTATGAGGGTTATCCCTCCCACTACTTCAAGCAGGACTTGCCTGTGAAATTGAATAACGGTTCGGAACTTACTGCAATGGTTTACATTATGAATTTGCAACAGAATTTCGGATTGCCCAGTGTAAGCTACTACGATACAGTATCGCAAGGTTATAAGGACTGCGGTTTTGATTTAAAAGTTTTAAACGAAGCCGTAACTGACAGTGCAGAAAAGTTCTACGAAAACCTTGAACAGAACAATCTGTTTGATTCACCTGACGAAGATGAAGATATGGGAATGGGTGGTATGACTTTATGAACGAGAGAAAGAAATTGAAAAAGCAACTCGGTGATAAGTATATTTTCAGAATGTATTTGTCGGTGAACGAAGTCAAGAAATTGCTTTCCGAAAATCCAAAGGACAAACACGACACTCTCTTTGCTTCACTCACAGTCGGCTGTGTAAAAATCAACGCCGTTGTATTTCCTACTCCCGATAAAATGCTCCTCGGCTTTGACATTCTTGTAAAGGATACACCCGAGAGTGAGGAATGGATTTGCTACGACACTTTGAGTGATGAAATCAAGTTATCCCCTCGCAGTATTGAGCAATCAATGTTTGATATTCTGAACCGTGAAGTCAAGGAGTACGGACTGTCATATACTGAGTGTAATTATGAAGTGATAAACGGCAAAGTGATTAAGTAAAGAATTATGGCGGTATTATTGCCACATTCACTCTGTGTCGGCTTTTAAATGAGAGGTCGGGAAAGTATCCGAAATCGAATAAAAGCCGAAATCGGGCGGTTTGTGGCAAGGTGTGAAAAATCGAAGTTACGGCAATTTGGGCAGCTTTTCGAGGGTGGAATTTTAAGCAGGATAAAGGCGTATTCCGTGCAAGCACGGATTCGCCAAAATACACCGACCGGCAATGCCGTTCGGGGATTTTCAAAGGTGTTACTTTTTCCAGATTGTGTTACCGATTGTATTCCATACTGCCCGATTTTGCTGTTTTGATGAGATTTTCTCTGAATACCCGAAGTGTTACCGAAAGGAAAGGTGAAAAATGGACAATGACTCAAAAAGAATAGGACTATATATTAATCAGGATTTACTGAGAGCTTGCGACAATGCAATCTCAAGAACAAACGCAACTTCAAGAAGTGAATTTATCTCAAATGCAATTGAGTTTTACATTGCTTGGCTCGACTCAAAGAACATCAGTCGAGTGCTTACTCCTGCTCTGGAATCTGTCATCAGTTCAAAAATCCTTGATACAGAGGATAGGATTGCAAGAGTGCTGTTCAAGCAGGGTGTTGAACTTGCCATGCTGATGCATGTTGTTGCGGCGACCAATGATATTACGGAAGGTCAGCTGAGAGATTTAAGAAAAATTTGTGTTGATGAGGTCAAACGCAACAGCGGTAAATACAAGTTTGACGATGCAGTTAAGTTTCAGAAAGGGTAAGCTATGCCGAGAATTATTATGAAAGCGCCCTACATTAAACCGAACTCTAAAACTCATATCGGCAATTATGTTTCATACATTGCCACCCGTGATGGAGTTGAAAAGGCTGACAGCACACAAAAGTTTATGGAAGCGACTGAAAAACAAAAGCAGATTATTAATAAATTGCTTACTGATTATCCCGATTCAAAGGACTTATATGAGTATCAGGATTATCTTGATAAGCCGAACATAGGTAATGCAGATGAATTTATTTTGCGGATTGCCGAAACTCATGCAGAACTATTCGGCGACCGAGAAAAATATGTAAGCTACATTGCACAGCGACCGAGAGTAGAAAAAATATCCTCACACGGCTTATTTACTGATGACGGTGTGCCTATAGTTTTATCTGATGTGCAGAAAGAGGTTGCTGAAAGCAAGAGTAATGTGTGGACGCATATTATTTCTCTCAAGCGAGAAGATGCGGAAAGGCTGGGCTACAACAATGCAAAAGCTTGGATGAATCTCATTCGCTCACAGCGAAATATGATAGCGGAGAATATGAAAATCGCTCCCGAAAATTTCCGATGGTATGCGGCGTTTCATAACGAGGGATATCATCCGCACATTCATATGATTGCATATTCCACAAAGCCCAACGAAGCGTATCTGACTGAAAAAGGAATTGAAAATATCAAGTCAAATCTTGCAAAGGTAATCTTCCGTCAGGACTTGATAAGTATTTATCAGAAGCAAACCGAGCATAGAGATAAGCTGCGAGCCGAGGCAAAGGACATTGTAGATGATTAGGTTTCAAAGATTAACTCTGAAATATATATCAGTGCATCAATTCAGCATAAGCTGTTGGAACTTGCCGACAGACTTTCAAAAACAAGCGGCAAAAAGGTTTACGGATATCTTAAGCCTGATGTAAAAGCAATCGTTGATTCTATTGTTGAAGAGCTTGCCAATGACAGCAGAATCAAAAAACTATATGACCTGTGGTATGAGCAAAAGGAAAATACAATCCGAACCTACACGGATGAAATACCTGACAGGATTCCTTTAGTCAACAACAAGGAATTCAAGTCAATCAAGAATGCGATAATCAAAGAAGCGTTGAAATTAATTCTCACCGAAGATGAAGTTGAGAAAAGCGAGAATACTGACGAAGAACCTGTTTCAAATCCCTTTGAATATGAAGAAAACACCTCTGCCAAATCAGTCTTTGATTCAGACGGAGGTGTTCTGTATCCTCGTTATTCAATTAAAACCAACCGAAACGGCGTTGCAGTTTCCTCTCTTTATCTCCTGCGCTATCTCTGCAATATGATTCAAAATCAATTAAGATTTGAACAAAAGCAGAAAGTACAAAGGACAGATAAAAAATTACAGCAGAAGATTAATGATAAAAAGCAGGCTCAGGGGTTGAAAATGTAATCTGAAATTGAAGAATTTGAATTTGCTATTGATGTGTTTTTTGCTTATATGTATCTAGCGTAGCTAGTATTTATAAACTTGAAAACATCTTCATTATTGCATATCTCTGGTGCAGTCAAAATTGCGTATAAAATTCTTCGCATCATTTGAACCTCGTCAAAACCTATAGAATTATAATCGTGGTCATAAGCTCCCTCTCCAAGTTGAAGATGAACTCTATTTCGAAGTTCACGTAACTGTTTTAATGCAGGAAATATGTCATGGTTAATAGTTAAAATATGTTTCTTTTCCACTTTCTTAATCATGGAATCCAAATCCATTCGCATATCATATGATGGTACTTTTTTATATAATTTTGTTTCTACTTTTATAATTTCACCATTAATTTCTTTGGGATTAGCTTTAAATTCGGCATATTCTTTCCATTCTGTTTGATTCCACAGTCCATTATTTTTAAGAAGATAAACAAACAGAAGTTCAATGATACCCATGCCAGTTATGATATACGATTTATATAACATCGTGATAAGAACATCTGAAAGTTTAAGTTCATCAAGTTGCTTTTCTAAATATTCAATATATTGCATACTATATGCGAAATTGCTGTTCATTCTTTTATATTCATCTGTGTTATTTGGAATTTTTATGCTAGCTTTATAATCATTAACACTCTGGGGATACCATCGTTCTGTGGCTTTATTTTTTCGTACTAATGTTTCCAACTCACAGTTCCTCCTTGTTTTTAGATGATTAAGAATTTGAGTTTTTTTCTTAGTAGTATTGCAATCATCATACCACATATTAAGGAAGTTGTCTATCAAAAAATCATTCCACCGCCAAGGAACATCTTCACCCAAACGCTGATAGGTGCCTCCTGTCACG
>CAMBNE010000061.1 GCA_945868935.1 uncultured Clostridia bacterium | reverse complement strand
AAGATTTCCCGAAAAGACTTCTGAAGCAATGGCATACGTTCCGTTTCAGCCTGACAACGCACCTACCTACTCGCCGATGCAGGGATTTGCGTCGGGAACAATGTACCCTACGCTGAACAAGCCGTTCTACGGTGGCAAGTGTGGTGCTCACAATGACTGAACGAGAAATACTGCTCAAAAAAATATCGACCTATCAGTTTGCGGCTTTTGACCTTCAGCTTTTTCTTGACACCCACCCATACGACAGAAAAACGCTTGAAAAGATGAAGGAGTACAAAGCTTTAGCACAACCGCTTATTGCCGAATACGAAGAAAAGTACGGTCCGCTGACAAAAAGTATGACAAGCTCAAATCACTGGCACTGGATTATGGGACCGTGGCCGTGGGAAAATGAGGAGGACTGCTGATGTTTGTATATGAAAAGAAACTGCAATATCCCGTAAATATCAAGCAAACGAACCCTAAGCTTGCTAAAATTATTATAACTCAATATGGCGGTCCCGACGGAGAATTGGGAGCATCGCTGAGATATTTAAGTCCGAGATTTACTATGCCCTTGCCTGAACTGAAGGGTACACTGACAGATATAGGTTCAGAAGTACCTTGGTTGGAAAATTTTTCATTATAGCTATCTATTTCAGCCTTACCGCAGAGAATTTTTGCACTCCACTTGTCGGGAATGAATTTAAGGTGAATGTCAAGCTCACTTTTTTTGTTGACTACGATTTTATCTACTATGTTGCGGTAGAACGTATCGCTCCACTCTTCGCCAATTATGATTGAATTTACATAATCACTAATTTCACTGATTATTTTTTCCTTGTCCGCAAGCATACTGCTGTGGGCTTTTTCTTTTTGCAGTTTTTCGGATATTATTTCGTATTCCGCTTTGAGGCGTTCGCAGGCTTTGCGGTAATCCGAGGTTTCAATATCACCCGACAGGCACATATCAAGTAGCTTTTGCTTTTTGTTTTCTATCTTTTCAAGCTCTTTTTCAAAATAGGTTATGTTGTCTTTCTCTTTATCGGATTTCAGAACCTCGGACACGATTTGCAATATGCTTTCTAAAATTTTATCTCTATCTTTCATAATATCTGAAATAATATGTTGCAGGATTGAACGAATGTCCTTTTCGTTTATTGAAACATTTGAGCAGCCTACCTTTTCATTATTTTTGTTAGTTCGCTCCTTGCCGTATTTCTGATTCTGAATACAAACCCATCTTTCATTCTGATTTCCGTTTGATGAAGTTTTTTTGCGGTGGATAAAGGTTGAACCGCACTCGGCGCAGATTATTTTTCCCGACAGAGCATATCGGTTTGCAAAGCCGTTTTTGGCTCCGTGAAGATTTTTTCGGCGTTGAAGCTCTCTTTGCGTTGCATCAAACATCTCTCTTGAAATAATCGGCTCGTGATGATTTCGGATTGTCACATACTCAACCTCACCCTTGTTGTACTTTTTGTTGTGCGACAGATAATCGGGCGTGTAGGTTTTCTGCTGAATCAAATCACCGCAGTACTTTTCATTTTTGAGGATTCTCAATATCACCGTGTACGACCAATCCTTCATATAGGTTGAGGTCTTGATTCCTGCATCCCGCAACTCCTTTGCAATAACGACAGTTCCTTTGCCCTCGTTTAGGAATTTATGAAAGATTAATCTGACAGTTTCTGCACCCTCTTGATTTATGTACAGCTTTCCGTCACGAACATCGTATCCGAGCATATCTCTGCCGAACACAACGCCCTGCTCCATCATTCTGCGTTGTCCCCACTTTACTCTGTCGGAGGTTTTGCGGCTCTCCTCCTGAGCAATTGACGACATAATCGTCAGTCGAAGCTCTGCGTCAGGGTCAAGCGTGTTGATATTATCATTCATAAAAATCACGCCTATGCCGTAGCTTTTAAGTTCTCTTGTGTAGCCAATGCTGTCAAAAGTGTTTCTGGCAAATCTGCTGATTTCCTTTGTGATAATCAAATCAAACTTTTTTGCTTTTGCATCTTCTATCATTCGGTTGAATGACGCTCGCTTTTTTGTACTCGTTCCGCTGATTCCCTCGTCAACATAAATTTCATAAAGCTCCCACAGCGGATTACGTTTTATATACTCATTGAAATATCTTTGCTGGCTTTCAAGTGAATTTGCCTGATCAAGATTATCGGTTGACACTCGGCAGTAAGCAGCTATCTTTTTGACTTCGTTTTCAAATTTGTTTAGCATTTTGATACCTCCTTCGGCAACACAAGTGTATTATTAATTCTCACAATGTCCAGAGAAATTTTCAGAGCGACAGTTGTTGTGACACTCTGAAAATTTCCCGTTATTTATTTTTAAGCTTTCAATTTCTTTAGACACTCCTCGTACTGATTCTGAGTAAGATAACCTCGCTCCTTAAGTACAAGGAAGATTGATTTTTTAATTTCATTTTCAAATTCTTTACTGACATTTTTCTGCTCTGCATTTTCATTTTGGTTTTCAAAGATGATTTTTGTTTTCACCTTAAACACCTCGGTAAAAACTATGCAGTTGCAGATTGTCTATATTCTTTCATCATCCTTTCTCTGTTGATTTGGTTAATGATTTTAATAAAAGCATATTATCTCCCTTGTCATACATTTTTGTTCCGTGCTTTTTGGCTTGAACACCTAACTTTTAGATATTACGGAATACATTTAGTAACACTTTCTGAAAAAAGTAACACCTTTTATATTTCCCGAACGGCACTGCCGGACGGTGTATTTCGGCGCAATCGTGCTTGCACGGAATACGCCTTTATCCTGCTTAACTACCTACCCGGTAAATCACGGGCGGATATTGGAGTTTCTTCTTGCAAAAACCATTTCTCTTTCTGCCGTAAATTCGCCCAAATTTCGATTTTTACTTAAAGTCGGGTACTTTATCCGTTTTTTCCTGAAAGTCGGACAAACAGCCAAATTCTGCCCAACATCTGCGTCGTGGACGATAAGGACGATAAAAACGATAAATCAGACAGCTATATTTTCATCGTACTTATCGTACCTGACGTACTCACTGTCCGAATTATCATTTTCATAATCATACTTTACTTCAACCTTTCTGATGTTGTTTTCCTTATACGATTTGAAATAAACGTGATTGTCATTCAAGTCATACTTCCACTTGTTCATCATTCTTTTGAGAATACGAGCCGAAAGATTTTTGCCTGAAAAAGCATTGTAGCGTTCAAGAAATTCTGCATTGCTTCCGTTGAAATATTTTTCTGCTTTCATCATCTCAATGAGAAAGTTCATTTCATCGGGCAAAAGCATATTCGGATTCTCTGCACTGTCTGCAGTCATTTCCCAAGTGCAATCCTCTTTTGAAAATACAAGTTCAATTTCTCTGTCTTCAATATCCCTTCCCGTACAAAATAAAGTTGCATTACCTTGCGTGCGATTGCTCTTTTTCAAAACGAATAGAGCGTCGGCACAGCCTGCAATACCATTCGTACCTGAAATCTCATTAATTGGGTCAGAGTCACCTTGTTTTCTTAAATGATGAACAAGTAAAATAGCAATTTTCAATTCATCAGCAAGTTTTTTGAGTTTCTGCACCTCAAGATAATCATTTGAATAGCCTGAATCCTTATTTGCAGAACGGATAAGTTGAAATGTGTCAATGATTATCAAGACGGTATCCATATGCTCATCAACAAAAGTTCGAATCTGCTCTTCCAACTTTTCATCAAGTTTTGAACAATCCGTAACAAAATGAACATTACTCGGCACTTCATCGGTTATCGCTGTCAGCCTGTCCTGTAATCTGCTTTCATCATCTTCAAGCGACAGATACAGAGTTGTACCTCTGTCAGTATGCAGATTCCACACATCTTCACCTTTTGCAATCCGAACGCACCAGTCAAGAACAAGCCACGACTTACCTACCTTTGGCGAGCCTGCTATAATCGAAAGACCGCTTGCGAGAAGTGAATTGATTATAAACTTCTTTCTCGGCAAATCTTTTTCCATAAGACTTGCACCGTCGATTGAATCAAATCTTGCCTTTCTGCTCAACTCCAAATTTAAATTCTGAATCATTTTTCTCCTTTCCCTGTTACTCATACCTCATATGATTTCTAAATATCTTTACTCGGTATGGTTATACAGTTGTAATCCAAAAGCTGTTGGAATTTTTTCACCGGTGTGATACAATAATCTCATACTTTTCAAGAAAAATATATGACAAAGTGAATTGAAGTGAGTTTTATAATTTTCACTTCAGGACAGAGGTTTCTATGGCAAAGCACGAAGGTTTATTATTAAAAATTGATTCCAAAGGAAATATTTCCGGCTATATGCAGGAAAATGACAATAAGATTCCAATTGAAAACACTACTATTAAAGATGAGTTGATTAGTTTCTCAGAAGAAGATTTTGAGGAGTATTCTGAACTTCAAAATGAAATAAGAAAAGTTTACAGAACCTATCCCAAAGAAAGCGAAGAAAGATTTGCACTGATTAAAAATTTAACAGCAAAAGCAGAAACGGCATTGGCGAAATACAGAGCGTTTTACGGTCTGTTGAACAGACTTATGATTGAGGATTTTTTAGGAGAAGATGACGCAACAGAACATTATCTGCGTGAATACGCAAGCTATCTTGACCAAATTAAAACCGTGCAGTTTTTTGTTTTGCACTTTTTCAGTGATTTATCAAGTCAAAAAGAAATAGATATTAACGAAGATTTCAATTACAACAGCGTACAGATTTCCACTGTATTTTATTTTGAGGACAACAAATCCAGACAGATGTACCATATCCGTAACCTAACAGAGTATTATTTTCTGTTGCTGCATTTATTTGTTGAGAACGAATACCGAATCTGCCGCTGTCAGCTTTGCGGCAGATACTTTGTGCCAAAGACAAAAAAGAAAACCCTGTACTGCGACAGAGTTCTGAAAAACGGTAAAACTTGCAAGGAATTTGCGCCGAGATTAAAGCACCGAATCTTGGCAAACAGAAATGAGGTACTGAAAGCTTTTGACACACAGCGAGGCAAAATGTATAAGCGTTATGAAAGAACACTTAACACACCTGGTACTGTGGAAAAGCCTTTGAGTTTTGAAGAATATTACGATTGGCTTGAAAAAGCAAGAACTGCGAGAGATAATTATCTTGAGGATAAAATTTCCAAAGAGGAAGCATTGAATATCATCGTTTCTAACTAAAAATCATATAGAAACAGAAAACAGATAGGCAGTCAAATTTCCATTGATTACCTATCCGATTTTTTAATTATTTACTACATCAATGATAATCCTTGCACCCAGCCGAAAGCCGTTCAGGAATATTTCTCGTTCACTGATTTCAGAAATTTCACGATTGCAGTCCTTGTATTTTTCAAAGGTTTCTTTCTGCAATTCAGTCAGGGTTGCCGTAAGCTTTTCTTCATTTCTGTTGAGCAGTTTCAATAGCTCTTTGACCTCATCATCAAGCTTCGCACATTTTTCGTGAGGGAACAGATTTCCGTAATATAAATCTTCAAGTGTATTCATTGCTGCACCGCCTTTCAGCAAGCAACAATATCACAACTGTTTGCATAAGTCCAGCAAAAATCATAATAAATCATTTAGCAGATTCATACATTTCACTTTCTGCTGCATATTAGCACTTCCGTAAACATTCAGCGTAAAGGATACATTTTTATGTCCTAAAATTTCAGAAAGAGATTTGATATCAAACTCCGGAATTTCTATCGCCCTGACCGCAAAGGTATGACGTATTTCATGAAATTTTACCTGTTGCAAACCATTTCGTTTCAAAAACCGAGAAAAGAATTGTCTGTAGGTTCTCGGTTCGGTAGGTTTAACCTTTCCTGTTAAAAAATAGTGATTTGGATTTTCGGTATAAAATTTTTTGATAATATTCATTAACAATGACGGAATAGGAATTACCCTTGCTGATGTTTTAGTCTTCGGAGGACCTATATTCAGATATGTAGTACCTTTCTTTTTATCGTAGATTCTTTGTACTGTTTTATTAACAGTTATTGTTTTGTCGAGCAAAGAAATATCTTTCATCTGGATACCGCATAACTCACCTATTCGCAACCCGGTGAACAAGGCAATTAAAATGCCGGCTGTTTTTCGATTCATATCCATATAAATGCATTGAATCAGCGCAAGTTCCTGTTCTTTTGATAAAGATATGACCTTTTTAATACTTGTATCTTTCGGATATTCAATCAAATCCCAATTTAGCAAAGGAATAATTCGCTCTTTATAAGCATAATTGAGAGATAACCGTAAAACAAGTATTACATCTCGTATAGATTTTACAGTCAAGCCCCCGGTATCATCAAGACGACCGTTATTGTACAAGTATGAAATGTACTCTTGTATGTCGGTCTCGGTGATACTGCCAATCTTCTTTCTTCCAAAGTATGGAATCAAATGGTTCTCTGAGATAAGAACAAAGTTTGCGTGTGTTGACGGTGTAATCATTGGTTTCTTTTCGATGAGCCATGTGTTTACGA
>CAMBNE010000060.1 GCA_945868935.1 uncultured Clostridia bacterium | reverse complement strand
AAAAGCTCCAATCAAAAAATCCTCTTCCACGTTTACAATCTGCAAATGAAAAATAATAACACCAAAAACTGAAATTATGAATAGTATCAAATTAAAAAACATCAATAAAACGCCTATATAAACAAGGTCAAAACCGAGAAATGCAGGATTTCGGCTGAAACTGTAAATACCGCTCGTCACCAAATCAGTCTTATCCGTTTTTGATACTCCTGCTCTCCAACTGTCACGCATTGTTACAACAGAAGTAATAAACACTGCTGCTCCTGTAACGGCTATACAAACACCGACAATTCTTGCCCATACAGGCAATACGGAAGTGTTAAATAAAATACTGATAATTTCTGCAATCGGTACAATGATAGTTATTATTTTCATTGTAACCTCAATAAATTTCACAAAACCGACTTTTCCTTTTCCAATCTGGTCGGTCTGTATTCCTTTTCTCCTCTGACTAATCATCTTTATGAAATAACACCCATAAAATACAGCCAGAATTATAATTGCGATTATTTGAAATATCATTTCAAAGATACCTCACTGATTAATATTTTATTATAAAATCAATTCTTGATAATTTCTTTCCGTTCGGCAATTCTCTTTCATCAATTAACGTCTTAATATAGCCTATCTTGTTCATTGCATTTATTAGCGAAGTTTTATCAATTTGATGATGAACTTCATCAAGACGGGCAAAAGCCTGCAAATACGGCGAATCTGATACGAAGGATTTATCAGTGTTAATTTGAATAATGCAGGAAACATATCGTGGTTTTAATGAATTTATAATATTCTGAAAACACTCATATCCAATATATTCAATAAAAAGATTTGCTATAATCAGCTCTGAATCGGGCAATTGCAAATTGTCATTCAACAAGTCAGCACAGATTGCTTTAAACACACCTGCTAATTCAGGATATCTGTTTACACATTCATCAAGATATTTCTGATTGACGTCTACTCCGTAAACCTTTTCAATTTTTTCTCTGTCAATATGTTCCAATCCGTTTCCGCCGGCAACTCCAAGAATAATTACAGTCTTTATTTTATATTCATTGAGCTGTTCTTTCATCATCTCATTCATTGTCTGGAGCTGATAAACGCTGTCTAAACTCATATGATTTTCATAATCATTCAAAGCAATTTCTTCCCAAGGATTTTTCAAATCAGTACCTCCGAAACTATTAATTACGTTCTCTTTTTCTCTGCCTGTCGGCTTTTCTCTGCTCTTTCTTTTTAAGTCTGTCACAAAAGGTCAATGATTTTTTATCGTTGTGATGTTCCCTGCAAGCGTTGCAATTACCATATCTTTCACATTTTGTTCTTTTGCAAGGACAATTTATATTATCCATTCTTATAAACTCCGTAAATAAATTCTATACTTCTCAAATCTGCTCTGCATCAGCTCTTAATTTAAAGAATAACTGAAAAATTACAGGCTCTTTCTCTATTTCATCTCTCATTTTCAGCAGTCTGCGTTTACCTATTCTTCTGTCAAGAACGGCAAAAATTCTGACTAACAAATTATCGCTCTTCAAGCTATCTTCAATACTTTGATTATCAAATTCTTTAAATGCCGAATAAAAACTGCGCTGGTCAAAACAGCCTAACTCCAACGCAACCTCGTCCATATATGAATATTCATTTCTTATTCTACTAAAATACTTTTCGTCACGAGGAAATAAATCAGACTTAAAAAACTTATTATAATAATTGCCACGCAGTACTTCCTCGCCGTCAATCAAAATTGCCGCCCTGCCTTCTTGGTCGTGACTTCTCTTGTATCTCGTCACAAAATACTGAATTCTTCCACGCAGTGACAATGCAAGATATTCTTTTTCCAGCTTGCGTCGAATACTGCTCCAGCTGTACAAATTATCACTCCCAAAAAAATCTTTACAGTACAATTATATCATTGTGAGTTTTTGCTGTCAAACAATAAGAATTAAAAGCCAAAATCTTGCAATCCATTACTTATATTTTTTGTATAAATAATTGTAGAATATTGACAATATATTAAATAAATGTTATTATTAAATAAAAAACAGAGGGGTTCTTATTATGTATTGTGCTAATTGTGGAAAAGAAATACTAGGAAATTCATTTCAAATTAATAATGGAAAAGAGACCTCCGTTGTATGTGAATATTGTTACGCGAATATCCAAAAAACTAATACTACAAATAAATCGCATAAATGGATACAAATTACAAATCTAATACTTTCTGGAATACTTGTATGCTTAATGTCCGTTAGTCTATTATTAAATTTTACAAATAATAGTATCTCAAACGTTAATAGCAACTCAACGCAAGAAACAGAAAGAGAAAAACAAATTGCAAAAGAAACTCTAAAACTATCTGATATAAAATTAGAACACGACTCATATAGTGATAAAATATATTGTGATGTGACAAATAAATCGAATCAGAATCTTGGTTACATATCCATAAGAGTTCTTTGCTATGATGTCTTGGATAACTACATAGGCAGTGCTAGTTTTTATGAATACTTTTTACCCTCAAATCAGACAATTACTCTTGATGCTTATGCAGTTGATGGCACAAAAAGAGTTGAAATATATCAAATTTTAGCTGACTATGAATAAGTTGTCTGTACAACAAAAAAACGGCTGCCCGTAACGGACAGCCGTAATTATTTCGGATAAGTGAATTACTTTAATTCTACTTCTGCGCCAGCCTCTTCGAGCTTTGCCTTCATAGCTTCAGCGTCGTCCTTAGAAACAGCTTCCTTAACTGTCTTGGGAGCGCCGTCTACGAGAGCCTTTGCTTCCTTAAGACCAAGACCTGTAAGCTCACGAACAACCTTGATAACAGCAATCTTGTTGCCGCCTGCACCCTTAAGTACAACGTCGAACTCAGTCTGCTCAGCAGCAGCTGCGCCGCCGTCAGCAGCAGGACCTGCAACTGCAACTGCAGCAGCAGCGGATACGCCAAATTCATCCTCTACAGCGTGAACGAGCTCTGAAAGCTCAAGAACTGTGAGGCCTTTTAATTCTTCAATAATAGCAGTAATTTTTTCTGATGCCATTTTAATTTACCTCCGATATAAATGTAGTTAATTTTAATTTAGTATGCAGATTATTCTGCTGCAGGAGCTTCCTCTGCGGGAGCCTCTGTTTCTGCAGGAGCTGCTTCAGCTTCAGCTGCGCAAGCTTCTACACCGCCCTTGTCAACGATAGCCTGTACGGCACGTGCAAAGGATGCGATAGGTGCCTGGAATGCACCGAGTACGTTTGCAAGAAGAACTTCTCTTGTCGGGAGCTTTGAAAGAGCTGTGATTGTATCCATATCAATAACAGCACCGTCAAGATAAGCTGACTTAACCTTGAAGTTGTCATGGTCCTTTGCGTAATTGCAAAGAATTCTTGCTGCGGCAGCGTATTCGCTGTCACTTGTTGCGATAGCTGTTGTACCCTCAAGAACGGGCTTTAAGTCCTCAAGACCAACCTCGTCACATGCACGTGAAAGAAGTGTGTTCTTTACAACTGTGTACTGAATGTTGTTCTCACGAAGCTCTTTTCTGAGCTTTGTGTCGTCTTCAGTGTTGATACCCTCATAGCATACAACAACACCTGTTACAGAGTTTTTAAGTCTTTCGGAAAGCTCTGCAACGATTGCTTTCTTCTGCTCTAAAACACTTTGACTTGGCAATTATTTCACCTCCGAAAAAAGTATCACGCAGTTCATAAAAAGTCGAGTGCCTCGACACGCAATTTTGGTTGACAGGATGATATTATCAAATCTTCTTTGTCCAACCGAATACGAGCCGTTTCCTATAAAGTAAAAAAGCAGCCGCCCGAAGCCTCGGACGACTGCAAAAATACAAAAATAGTAATTTGCATCTTCCTCGGCAGGTGGGAAATCCCTTTATGCTAAAAGCACCTGCTGTCTTTAGAACAGCGAATTTATATTCACACTATTGTGTAAATATCAGATTAATTTGTAATTAAACTCCAAACTTTGTGGGGTTTAATCTTACGCTCGGTCCCATTGTTGAAGTAACGGCAACTGAACGAATGTACTGACCCTTTGCAGCAGCAGGCTTAGCCTTAACGATAGCATCCATAAGAGCATCGAGGTTCTCGTTAAGCTTCTGTGTGCCGAAGCTTACCTTGCCGATGGGGCAGTGAATGATGTTTGTTTTGTCAAGACGGTACTCAATCTTACCTGCCTTAGCTTCCTTAACAGCCTTAGCAATGTCAGGAGTAACAGTACCTGCCTTGGGGTTAGGCATAAGACCTCTCGGTCCGAGGATTCTACCAAGACGACCTACAAGACCCATACAGTCGGGAGTTGTAATAAGAACGTCGAAGTCCATCCAGTTTTCCTGCTGAATCTTCTGAGTCATATCCTCTGCGCCTACATAGTCAGCGCCTGCTTCCTTTGCAAGGTCCTCGTTAGCGCCCTTACAGATTGCAAGAACTCTTACGTTTTTACCTGTACCGTTAGGAAGAACAACCGCACCTCTTACCTGCTGGTCAGCGTGACGGCTGTCAACGCCGAGCTTTACGTGAAGCTCAACGGTTTCGTCAAACTTAGCTGTTGCAGTTTTGATAACTGTATCAAGAGCTTCGCCTGAATCATATAATTTAGTTCTGTCAACGAGCTTTGCAGCGTCAACATATTTCTTACCGTGTTTCATCAGTCTTCCTCCATTGTTAGGTGGTCAATCGGAAAATTCCTCCCACCCGGATAAATTAGTCAACTACTGTAATACCCATGCTTCTTGCTGTGCCGGCAATCATGCTGATTGCTGCGTCAAGCGAGCCTGCATTGAGATCGGGCATTTTCTGCTCTGCGATTTTAGTAATCTGCTCTTTAGTAATCTGAGCAACCTTTGTCTTATTCGGTACACCTGAACCGCTTTCGATACCGCAAGCCTTCTTGAGAAGAACAGCAGCAGGCGGAGTTTTTGTAACGAATGTGAACGAACGGTCGGCATATACTGTAATTACAACAGGAATGATAAGACCGATGTCATTCTTTGTACGCTCATTAAAATCCTTTGTGAACGCAACAATGTTTACGCCGTGCTGACCGAGTGCCGGACCAACAGGCGGTGCCGGAGTAGCTTTTCCGGCGGGAATCTGTAGTTTAATTAAGCCTACAACCTTCTGAGCCATTGTGTTTGCACCTCCAAAATTCGTGGTAAATTGCGGGACGCCACTGTGTAGGGTCCCTCCCACAGGGAACGAAACGTTCCCAATAAAAAGCCATTTGGCTGATTATTGTTAAATTAATCTTCTATCGGTTCAGCCTGAGCAAGCTCGAGCTCAACCGGAGTTTCACGTCCGAACATAGATACTGTAACACGGACGTAGTCTTTGTCGGCATCAATTTCTTCTACAACACCGACGAAGTCCTCAAGCGGACCATCAATAATACGTACCGAATCGCCTACAGAATAAGAAACCTTAACGCTGCGCTGTTCTACGCCCATTCTGTAAACTTCTGCATCGGTAAGAGGAACGGGTTTTGATCCCGGACCGACAAATCCGGTACATCCGCGAATATTGCGGACAACATACCATGTTTCATCGGTATAAACCATTTTTACAAAAACATATCCCGGATAGATTTTGTTTTCAACCTCTTTGGTCTTATCGCCGACTGTTTCTGTAACAATCTCGGTAGGAACCTTGACGTCAACAATCATATCCTGAAGATTTCTGTTCTCCGCTGTAGTTCTCAAATCAGCGGCAACCTTGTTTTCGTAACCCGAATAGGTATGTACAACATACCATTTTGCTTCTGTTTCCGGCATTATAACTTTCTTCCTTTCGTAAGCTGAAGTAATAACGCTCGGTTAAGCAGCAGTATTCATAACCAAGCCGAGCAATGCATACAAGCCTCTGTCGAGAGCGAATATGAAAAGTCCCATAACAACGATTACGGCAATAACAATACCGAAATTCTTTGTTGTGGTTTTCGCTGACGGCCAGGTTATTTTCTTTAGCTCACCCTTACATGCGCCGAGGTACTTAAGAAGCCTTTTGAACACATTTGGCTTCTTGCTTTTTTTAGCAGACTTTTTCACATCTGCTTTTTTTGCGTCAAGCTTATTGTCAGCCATGATGTACCTCCATTATTTAGTTTCCTTGTGAAGAGTGTGTTTCTTACAGAAACGGCAATACTTGTTCATTTCAAGTCTGTCGGGACTGTTCTTCTTGTTCTTCATTGTGTTGTAGTTACGCTGTTTGCACTCTGTGCAGGCCAATGTGATTTTAACTCTCATAACGGCACCTCCCGGTTATTTCGGAATATTTTAGCCTCCCTCAATAGGGCACAAAAAAATAAGCCCCTTTCAGAGGTACAACTATTCTAACATATATATTTTATCAAGTCAATACCTATTTTATATTTTATTTAAAATTTGTCGCAAAATACATTATTTTTAGTTTGGAGTATATTGCAGGGATAAATAATCCATAGGTTTCTGTTGCGGGTGTAGGGACACTCACTCGGTGTCCACTCAAAA
>CAMBNE010000059.1 GCA_945868935.1 uncultured Clostridia bacterium | reverse complement strand
CTTAATTCATAAATTTATATAACATAAAAGGCAGCTGATGGTTCTTGTCAGCTGTCTTTTTATGTCTGTCAGAAAATGAATTCCATTGATAAAATTTTAAAAATATGCTATATTGTAATTGGTAAATATTATTTTGTGAATGAAACGGGGGTTTTTTATGTCACAAATAACAAAAAAGGCTTTAGCTCAATCTTTAAAAAATCTACTATTAAAGAAACCGTTAAACAAAATAACTATCAATGATATTGCAGATGATTGCGGTATTAACCGAATGACCTTTTATTATCATTTTAAAGATATATATGACCTTGCTGAGTGGGCTTGCCTTCAGGAAGCCGCTAAAGTAATAAAAGAAGACAAAACGCACGATACCTGGCAGCAGGGTATGCTTCAGATTTTCTATACAGTGCGTGAAAATAAGCCGCTCATTATGAATGTTTACCGCTGTGTTGATCGTGAACAGGTTGAAAGGTATCTCAAACCTCTTATTGATAATCTTTTGCTGAAAGTTGTGGAAGAACAATCCGCTGATATGACCGTTCGTCAGGAAGACAAGGAATTTATTGCATCGGTATATTCCTATGCTTTTGTCGGCTTGATGCTTGACTGGATTAAAAATGATATGAAAGAAAACCCCGAACAGCTTATCAGCAAGCTTGCTTTGGTTATACAGGATACCTTTACAGATGCACTTGAAAGATTCAGAATAGATAAACCTTTATCAAAAAATGATATTTGATAAAAATATTAACATCTTTTTGCCCGTGATAAATTTTTTATCACGGGTATTTTTCTGTTTATTGTTAACCTGCGAAAAAATAATATAATGAAATTACAAAATAAAAATTTGGAGGTAAATTTTATGTATTATTCAGCAGGAACTTATGAATCCTTTGCACATCCCGAAAAGCCAAAGGATGTTGACAAAAAATCCGCCTATATTATCGGTACCGGTCTTGCCGGTCTTACAGCAGCATTTTATCTGGTGCGTGACGGTCAGATGAAGGGCGAGCATATCCACCTTCTTGAAAAGTCAGAGCTTGCCGGCGGAAGCTGTGACGGACGAAAGGATGTTACAAAAGGCTTTTATATGCGCGGCGGCAGAGAAATGGATAACCATTTTGAAGTTATGTGGGATATGTTCAGAGATGTTCCTTCTTTGGAAAATCCCGAGGTTTCCGTTCTTGACGAGTACTATTGGCTCAACAAGCACGATCCAAACTATTCTCTGTGCAGAGCCTCTGTAAACCGCGGAGAAGACGCTCATACAGATAAAAAATTCGGACTTGATAAAGAATCTGCAATGGCTCTTTCGCAGTTGTTTATTACACCTGAAAAGACTCTTGAAGGTAAGAAAATTTCGGAGGTTATGCCGGATTCATTCTGGTCAACAAATTTCTGGCTTTACTGGCAGACTATGTTTGCATTTCAGCGTTGGTCAAGTGCGCTTGAGATGAAACGTTATCTGTGCCGTTATGTTCATCATATTGATGGACTTCCTGATTTCAGTGCTCTTCGCTTCACAAAGTATAATCAGTATGAAAGCCTGATTATGCCACTGGTAAAATACCTTGAAAACCACGGCGTTACAATCGAGTACGGTATGGATGTAAAAAATGTTATTATCGACACCGTAGGCGACAAAAAGATTGCAAGGCAGATTGTGTTTATTAAAGACGGCAAGGAACAAACAATAGATTTAGTTGAGGATGATCTTGTGTTTATTACAAACGGTTGTTGCACCGACACTTCCTGCTACGGCGACCAAACACACGCTCCCGACCTTACAAAAGCTAAAAACGGTACAGGCGAGTCATGGGATTTATGGAAAAACATTGCAAAGCAGGCAGAGCACAGTGAGTTCGGTAATCCCGATAATTTCTGCACCAATATTGAAGAAACAAACTGGATGAGTGCTACTGTTGCAACATCTAACGAAGAAATTATTCAACACATAATCAACATTTGCAAGAGGGATCCTCGCGAGGGAAAGGTTACCACAGGTGGTATTGTTACTGTTAAAGACAGTATGGATAACTGGTATCTGTCGTGGACAATCAACCGTCAGCCTCAGTTTAAGTCACAGGATAAAGACACTGTTTTAATTTGGCTTTATGCTTTGAGCACAAACAAGGAAGGTAATTATGTTAAAAAGGCAATGCGTGACTGCACAGGTGAGGAGGTATGCCGTGAGTGGCTGTATCATATCGGTATTCCTGATGCGGAAATTGATGACCTTGCAAAAAATGCCTGCAACACCACAACCTGCTTTATGCCATTCATTAACGCCTTTTTCCAGCCGAGAAAGAACGAGGACCGTCCAAAGGTTGTACCTGACGGCGCTGTAAACTTTGCTTTCCTCGGTCAGTTTGCAGAAACTCCCCGTGACACAATATTCACGATAGAATATTCAATGCGTACCGGTATGGAATCTGTTTATACTCTCCTTGATGTTGACCGCGGTGTTCCTGAGGTTTGGGGCAGTAAATATGATGTTCGTGAGCTTCTCCGTGCCTGCTACTACGCTATTGATAAGAAACCGATTACCGATGTTAAGCTTTCGCTTATGGAAAAGGAGTTCGTAAAGATTCTGCTTAAAAAGGTTGAAGGTACGGATATTGAAATTCTTCTAAAAGAAAGCGGTCTTATCGAGTAACAAAAAAATACAAACAGCAGAGGAGTAATCTTTCATTTACTCCCGAATTATAAATAATAATTTTATAGTATTTTTCCTAAAAGCTGATTCTCAATTTAATGGGAATCAGCTTTTTAACATTTAATAAAAGTAACATATTGAAAATAATGTGCTAAAATCCGATAAAAACAATTCAAGCGAACAAACTGATTTCAAACTACAACAACCGTTGAAAATTAATTGTCATTTGTATATAATATAGATTGACAGGTTATAAATTCCAATTTGTAGGAGTATTAAAGTGAAAACAGATTTTGAAATTTCAAGTGTTAATATACCCTATGGTGTATTGCACGATCAAAAATTAAAAAGTATGAAATATATCGATGATGAAATAATATTTACTTTTGATATTGAATTATATCCTCAAAATTATTTGGATGATACTTATGATAAATATAAAAATTATAAGTACTGTGATATGAAGGTACAATTATCAAGCACAGAAGACAATTATTGTTGTCTTAGTAGTTGTCTTGATAAAAACGATGAATACAAAGGATTAGAGATAACTATTGAAGAACTCTGTGATTTATCAAAAAAAGCAAACTATTTGTTGTTTAATACCTGCTTATCAAACGGAAACGAATTCAGAATATTATTTTCATTTGGCTTTTATGATGCCAAAGGCAAGCATAAAAAATACAAGGATTATGCAAGCTTAGAAATGATTCTATTAGCAAAAAACGTATCTTGGAATTGGTATTAATTCCGTAGATAAACAATAGCAGTAAACCTTTATAAAAAGATTAAGGCTCAAGGATTTTGTTCCTTGAGCCTTTTGCCATGCCGAGAAATATATGAGCTTGTTCTTTCGCTTGTTTTTCGGTTTCTGTGATTAGGCTTTGCATTGCATTTGCCACCGTCTGTTGCATATTGTCCGTTAGGTAACGATACCTCGGTGTAAAAATTTAATATAGAAAAATCAGACTCAAACGAGCCTGATTTGAATAAATGCAGGTATGGTGAAATTGGCAAACACGCTAGATTTAGGATCTAGTGGAGCGATCCTTGCAGGTTCAAGTCCTGTTACCTGCACCAAAAAAGCAAGCTTTTTACGGCTTGCTTTTTGCTTTATCAAGATACTAATTCGCATTTTTCAAGCATTTCAGTATAAATATTAGCTCTGTCTTTATCTCTTAATCGTTCAAGTAATATCTCCTGTTGGTCTAATTTCTTTTGAGATAATTCTTTGTTAAGCTGTTCAATGTTGTTTTGAGCAAGGCTTTTGTTTTGCTTCCAAAGATTTAACTTTGCATCATTTTGCTCGAATTTTTCCTGTGCTTGATTTGTTCATCTGTTGAATAGGTTTTTCTCTATTATGCATATTATACAAATAGTTTTTCCTTTTAACATTATTGAACTCCTTTGTTAAAAATCATTCAGCATAAAAAGCCTTCGCCTCAAATTTTTTGAAATTAATTGTATCATCTACCTTGCTGATTATGTTTTCAACAAAATCAGCTTCTTTAGTTACATTGAACAAATCCGATATTATACGGCAGGTTTGCTCCTGCTCTGAGCAGTTATACATTTTAATAATGTAGCCCTTTTTATCTTCACTCTTTTTAACGGAATCAATGATTATTTTCTCGTTGTCGGTTTTAATAAAGCTTTTGCGTAATGAAATAGTCAATCCCGCATTTCTTTACAATCTGAGGCAGGGAACTGCTGTAGCCGAAGGTGTCGGGTAGCCAAAGAACATTACTGTTAATTCCGAATTCATTTTTAAAAAATTTTTTACCGTAGAGAAATTGACGAATCAATGATTCCCCACAGGGCAGATTAACATCGCTTTCAACCCAGGCTGCACCCTGAATTGTAATTTTTCCCTGATTAACGGCTTTTGTAATTCTTGAATACAACTTTTGATTATGCTTTCTGTAATTGGTATAACCTTTTTAACAGGCAAACCGGATTCGTAGGAAAATTCACTTGCATAGGTTGTAATGCCCTTTTATTTTCCAAGGAAGAGAGCCATTTTGGTGCAAGGTTGCACACCCTCATCATCAAACAAAGCTTATCATCGGTTAAAACGCTGTTTACAATGCTTTGTCGGGACGCCTCGCGTATTTTTCTGTCGAAGCCTACTTTAATTCTGTTAACTCTCGTCTCGTTTCGTTTCATCAGACCTCACCTTAATCTATTTCTTTAATTATGATTATCCTGTTATAGTCGGCGCAGCGTACCTCTAAATCAATACCGACATTCATAAGGTATGCTCCGCTTTTTTCATATGTTTCATTGTTGACAGTAAGAGTGTATCGCTTTGCTTCATCAAGTCCGTCAAATCGCATAGGAACGGCTTTTTTGTAAAATCTTGTTCCGTTTGAGGCAATGAAAGCAACGCTCTTTGTTTTTTCGTCATTTACATATTGATTGAAAAGTATTTCGTCTTCATCAATATCCATATTTCTGTAAAGATTTCCGAGCTGAACAAGCTCCCTTATCTCTTTATATAGAGCAATATTTCTTTTACAGATTTCCAAGTCATTTTCGGAATACTTTGTTAAATCACCGCCGATACCGAGAGCACCCTGCATTGCAATGTTAAATCTAAAATCAAGTGAGCACGTCTTGTTGTACCAGTTTATATCGGTAACCCAGGCTCTCATTGTTTTTATCGGTCTTAAAAGAGAATATCCCTTTTGAATTACCATACGGTCAATAGCGTCCGTGTTGTCACTTGTCCACACCTGGTCATAATGTATAAGTGCACCGTAGTCGGAGCGTCCGCCGCCCGATGCACAGCTTTCTATTGCCACATCGGGATGGAGTGCTTTTAACCTGTCAACAATATCGTAAACCGCCTTTGTATGCAGATACAAGAGCATTTGCGGACATTCAAGGTTTTCTGCTCCGGTTTCCGAGAACGGTCTGTTCATATCCCATTTTACATATTTGATGTTGTGATTAGACAGTAAATCATTAAGGCAGTTAAATATGTATTCCTGAACATCTGTCCTTGTCATATTGAGCACAAGCTGATTTCTCAGCTCACAGGCATATCTTGTGTCATAATGATATGTCCATTCAGGATGACTGCGGAACAAATCACTGTCCTTATTTACCATTTCAGGTTCAACCCAAATACCGAAATCCATACCAAGTTCATTAACTCTGTCGATAAGCTCATCAAGTCCGTTTGGAAATTTGTCTGTATTAACAAACCAGTCGCCCAGTCCTGCTCGGTCATTATTACGCTTGCCGAACCAACCGTCATCCATAACAAACAGCTCAACGCCGATTTGAGCTGCAATTTCCGCAAGGGCGGTTTGACCCTCACAGCTTACATTAAATTCCGTTGCCTCCCAAGAATTGTAAAGCACAGGCAGGGGTTTATCGTTAAAGCTTTTAGGAAGAACATTGTCAATTGCAAATTTGTGCATTTTCCTTGACATTTCCCCAAAGCCTTGGGTGTAACCGCAAAATACCTTTGGTGTATCAAAGCTTTCTCCGCCCTTAAGCATAAATCGGAAATCAAAATCGTTCATACCAAGAATAATTCTTGTTGTGCCGAACAAATCTCTTTCAGCATTAACCTTAAAATTACCGCTGTATGCAAGGGTAGCAAAATAAACATCGCCGCTTTTTTCATCAGCATTTTGATATGCTATAAAGTACGGTGACTGATTATGACCTGATGTGCCTTTTCTGCTTTCGCTGACAAATGTACCGCCTTCGAGTGTTGTATTTGTTTCAATATTTTCACCGCCCCATGCGCCGTTGGTGTTTTTGAAGGTGTAGGGATTTTTTGAGGGCAGATTAAATTCCGCACTGAAAAGCTTTTCAAAATATATCGGTGTATTGCCGTTGTTTTTAACTGTTGTCCACCTTGTGATAATGTCGCAGTCATCATAAATCTTGTAGTTAAGAGTGATTGCAAGAGGATAGTACACATCTGAAAAATTCAGCTTAAGCATATTTCCATTTATATCGTAT
>CAMBNE010000058.1 GCA_945868935.1 uncultured Clostridia bacterium | reverse complement strand
GCATCGGCAATCTTGACAAGCGTTTCAACGCTCATATTCCTGCCGTTTTCAATCAGGCTCATAAAATTTGTCGATATGTCAACCATTTCCGCAAGCTTCTCCTGAGTAATACCACAGCTCATACGTGTTTTCCTTATTCTGTTGCCCAAACAATATAAATCCATACAGTCAACCTCCAACTACTATTATAGTTGGATTATTTTAAGTAAAAACACATTATATTTGTAATTTTATATTGACAATATTTGTAGTTATATATATAATATATACATAAACGAACAAATATCGATAAATTATCTGTGTTTGTTTATCAAATTATTTTAAGGAGAATTTGTATGTACACAAGACCAATCATTTACAAGGTTTATTCAATTATCGTTATGGTATTTGCCGCTTTAGGGTTTATCGGCAGTATAATTTCAGGATTTTCATTAACAAGTATGCTGTCAAAATACTTTCCTTTTCTGAACGGTTTTTCAGCAGCAGTATTGATTTTAGTTGTAATTGTATCATTAATTTCTGTATTTTTCAGTTACATTGAATTTTCCTCAATGTTTACCTTTGCAGAAATGATTGAATACGAAGACAGCAATTCAATGTATCCTTTTGAAAAGAAGTCTTTCGTACTCCCTGCAAAGTTTTACAAAGGCTACGGCTCTGTTATTTTCTACATCACTTTATTTTTACAAGCTATTGTAATAATTGCCACAATAATCAGTGCTTCAATTGAAAAACAGGCATTTATTTGCTTACCTGTTATACCTATCGCAATTTCTTTACTTTCACTTGTTCTGACCTACATAGTTTATTATGCAAAATACAAGGCTTTCGCTGATTTGCTCCAGATTGTCAGCCAAAAGGAAGTTGATCAGGCAACAAAGGAAAGCCTTAAGGAAAACAAGCCCAATCTTCTTCGTGGATATTGCACATTCCTTTTTGTAATCGCAATTCTCTCCGCTATAGCGATTATCGCTTTAGTCATATTTATGTTTAATCCGCTTTCAAGTGTACTCGGAGCAGGAGGAGCAATTGCGATTTCAGCAATATATATTGTTCTCGGTATTCTGCTATTCCTGTCCTTAAGCGTAACAGGCTGTTACTTTGACAACCTTGCAAAAATGCTCGAACACCATATGATTAGATTTAAGATGATATAAGAAAAATATTATCAACTGCAAAAACGGCGGCTTCGCAATGAAGCCGCCGTAATTTTATGTGTTTTATTTAATGTCACGTTAAAATCAGATAACTCTCACTCTGATAACGCCGTCAACTGCTGAAATCTTGTCAGCATCAGCCTTGTCTGCGCCGGCAACGTCAATGATTGTGTAAGCATAGTCGCCTCTGCTCTTTGAGAGCATATTTTCAACGTTGCCGCTGATTTCTGTAAGAACCTTCTTGAGAAGCTCGGGAACGTTCTTGTGCATCACGCAGAAACGTGTATCACCCTCGCTTGTTCTTGCAAGTGAAATTGCAGGATAGTTTACAGAGTTGATGATATTGCCGTTTTCGAGGTACTCCATAACCTGGTCGCAAGCCATAACAGCGCAGTTTTCTTCACTTTCGGGAGTTGATGCGCCGAGGTGGGGCATACAGATTACGTTCTCCTCGCCGAGAATATCGTCTGTACCGAAGTCGGTAACATACTTTGCAACCTTGCCGCTCTTAAGAGCTTCAAGAACTGCTGTTGAATTTACAAGACCGTCACGGCTGAAGTTGAGAATGCGAACGCCGTCTCTCATCTTTGCAATCATATCAGCGTCAACGAGATCCTTTGTATCGGGAGTAAGCGGAACGTGGATTGTGAGGTAATCGCAGTTCACCATAACTTCCTCGTTGCTCTTCATAAGCTTAACAGCGGGGTCAAGTCTTAAAGCGTTGGGAACAGACATAAACGGGTCAAAGCCGACAACGCTCATACCGAGAGCAACTGCGCAGTTAGCAACAAGAATACCGATTGCACCGAGTCCGATTACGCCGAGAGTTTTGCCCTTGAGCTCGGGACCTACAAACTGGCTCTTGCCCTTTTCAACCATTTTGCCGACAGCGTCGCCGTTGCCCTTGAGTGTTTTTGCCCAGTCGATACCCTCTGTAATCTTTCTTGAAGAAAGGAGCATACCTGCAATAACAAGCTCTTTAACTGCGTTTGCGTTAGCACCGGGAGTGTTGAAAACAACTATGCCCTGCTCGGAGCACTTGTCCTTGGGAATGTTGTTTGTGCCTGCACCTGCTCTTGCAATTGCGAGGAGGTTGCTGTCAAACTCCATTTCGTGCATTGAAGCACTTCTTACGAGCACTGCATCGGGATTCTGAACGTCGTCGCCGTAGGTGTAGTTTTCGCCAAGACGGCTTGTGCCGATGCTTGAAATTTTATTTAATGTCAGAATATTGAACATTGTAATCAATCCTTTTTAATATATGTTTGGGCGTATGATGAAACATTCAAAAATACATTGTAGCGAGCGACGCCCTCGTCGCTCACTATAATAAATCACACGTCGTTGTAACCAATTGAGCGACGAGGGCGTCGCTCGCTACGAAAAATATAATTATTTATTTTCAGCCTCAAATTTCTTCATAAACTCAACGAGCTTTTCAACGCCCTCATAAGGCATAGCGTTGTAGATTGAAGCTCTCATACCGCCTACACTGCGGTGACCCTTGATATTTACAAAGCCAGCGTCTGTTGCTTCCTTAACAAATTTTGCGTCGAGGTCAGCGTCGCCCGTTACAAACGGAACGTTCATAAGCGAACGGTCCTCGGGAACAACTGTGCCCTTGAACATTTCGGAGCTGTCGAGGAAACCGTAAAGGAGGTCAGCCTTCTTCTTGTTCAGCTCATACATCTTGTCAAGACCGCCGACTTCATTTTTAATCCATTCTAAAACGAGTTTAGCAATATAGATTGTGTAGCAGGGCGGAGTGTTGAACATTGAACCGTTATCAGCGTGAGTTTTCCAGTTGAGCATTGTAGGAGTAATGTCCATAGCGTTGCCGATTAAGTCCTCACGAACGATAACAACAGTAAGACCGGCGGGAGCCATATTCTTCTGTGCACCTGCATAAAGAACACCGAACTTAGAAACGTCGATAGGTCTTGAAAGAATGCAGGAAGAAATATCTGCAACAAGCGGAACATCGCCTGTATCGGGAAGCTCGTTATATACTGTGCCGTAGATAGTATTGTTCATACAAATGTAAAAATAATCAGCGTCCTTTGTAAAGGTCGAAGGATCAAGCTTGGGTATGTATGAGAATGTCTTGTCAGCCGAAGAAGCGACAACATTAGCCTCGCCGTAACGAGCAGCCTCTGCGTGAGCCTTTTTAGCCCACTGACCTGTGATTACATAGTCAGCCTTACCGCTTTTTGTCATAAGGTTCATAGGAATTGCAGCAAACTGTGTTGAAGCGCCGCCCTGAAGGAAAAGTACCTTGTAGTTGTCGGGGATATTCATAACCTCTCTTAAAAGAGCCTCTGCGCCCTCAATAATTGTACCGTAAATTTTTGAGCGGTGCGACATCTCCATTACGCTCTGGCCGCTGCCCTCGTAGTCGAGCATTTCAGCCGCTGCTTTTTTAAGAACAGACTCAGGTAACATTGACGGACCTGCAGAAAAATTGTAAACTCTTGCCATGTCTAAAATCTCCCTTGATTTATTTAAAGAATTTTTAATTATTTTCGGCAACGCATTTTTATACAGCATTGCCTATAGTTTAACATTTAAATTATACGCCTATATTTTAACAAAGTCAACAATAACGGCGAATTTGTACATAGAAAAATAAATTGATTATATAGTGATTTCGCCAAAATTATTTTCTTTTGAATGACGGAATATTAACCAGAAACGGCAGAAATCTGTTAATCACAAACACCATAATTATTTCAACCGCCATAACCAGAACGAAGAACAGCAATACCTCGGGATAACCGTTGCTGCTGATTCCGAACAGATGATAGCACAAAAGGCGAATCATATAGATTACGCCAAGCGTTGAATGAGTGCAGAAAATTATAATCGAGTTTCTGCCGAAAAATTGCAGTACCCTGCACCTATCACAAAACGCCTTGCAGATTATTATCAGAGTCAGCGAGCCGACAAGAGCCGTCAGAAAATATATAAGCGGATTTCCGACTCCGCCTCGGATATCAATGTTCCTGTTAAAGCTGCTCGGAATAAAATTGACAAAAAACAGAATTATTGAAATGACCGTAACTTTCACCTGATTTTCGGTGAAATATTTATCGTTTATCACCCTGTTAAAATAATATCCGACAAACAGGAATGTTGTTCCCAACGAAATTCTCAGCAGCATATACGCAGTCTGCCTCAGCAATTTCATAGGTACCGAGGTGTTAAAAATCGGGTTGCCGTTTATAAAAATCGTCACGAAAGAAACGCAGGCAATAAAGAATGCAATTATCAGCAAAAGCACCGACTTCTTTTTTATATGCCGCTCAATCAGCGTAAAGACGATTTTTGACAAAAACAACGCAGGGAAAAACCAAGGAGCACCGTAGCCGCATAACGAAACCGTATAAATAACGGCACTGAGCAGATAGCGCGGCGACTCACCCCTGAGAGCCAGAACAAGTATAATCAGAGCCGAAAAGGTAAAGTAAGGATACAAAAGACTTTTAGCGTCTTTTATAATAATCTCCTTAAGCGTCTTTTCCTTTCTTTTCTCCCTGTTCACGTCAAGCAGCATACCGCTTACGCAGAAGAAAACAGCCAGCATAAACGGTGTGTACCATTTTGTCAGCAGCGAATTCCAGTTTGCCTCAATATGATAAAACACTACAATCAGAACGGCAATTCCCTTAACCGAGTCAAGGTAGCCGATTCGCTGATTATCAGCCGATTCAATAGTTTTAACGCTGTCCATACAATCAGCCAACCGTAATTTCGCCGATTGCAGTGATAATTTCATCTCTCATTCTGATTGCCTCAGTACGTGCAGCCTGTGCAAAATCCTCTTCCGTAAGGTTCTGCTTTTTCCATGCACACATAATACCTCGGCTTGAATTGATGATTGCGCCGAGGCCGTTTTCATCAAACGCATTTTTAACGTCCTCTGCACCGCCGCCCTGTGCGCCGTAGCCGGGAACGAGGAAGAAGGTGTGCGGAAGCTTTGCTCTCATCTCCCTGAGCTGTTCGGGATAGGTTGCGCCGACAACTGCGCCGACAGCCGAGTAGCCGTACTTGCCCGTAAGCTCCTCTCCCCAGCTCTCGCACATTCTGCCCATATGCTCGTAAACGGTTTCGTCAGTGTCAAGCTTCATATCCTGAAGCTCGCCTGAGCTCGGGTTAGATGTCTTTACAAGCACGAAAATGCCCTTATCCTTTTCACTGCAAACGCTCGCAAGCGGCTTGATACCGTCAGTTCCGAGGTAGCCGTTTACCGTGAGTACGTCAGCGCCGAAAGCGTCAAGCTGCTCGCCTGCAACGTCGGTTGTGCCGAGGTGAGCCGTTGCGTAAGCCTCCATTGTTGTGCCTATGTCGTTGCGCTTGCCGTCTGTGATTACGAACATTCCCTTTGACTTTGCGTATGCTATCGTATCGCAGAGTGCCTTTACGCCCTGCCAGCCGTACATTTCATAATATGCAGCCTGTGGCTTGATTGCCGGAACAATGTCGCAAAGCGAATCAATCAGCGCCTTGTTGAACTCAAAGAGTGCCGCAGCCGCTCCGTCAAGAGTCTTTCCGTATTTTGCAAAGCAAGCCTCCTTGATTGAAGCAGGAACATAGTCGAGCTTCGGGTCAAGACCTGCAACTGTAGGATTCTGCATTTTCACGATTTTTTCAATAAGTCTGTCAAATGCCATTTTTATACTCTCCTTTTTTAGTCCGTTATATAAGTCGGATAGAAACTATACCTCGGTATCTCAGGAGTCATACATTTTTCTAAATCTAACGCAAGATTCCCTTTTACTTCTTCTATTCCGTATAATTTATAAAACGTGACCTATTATATCAACGTTTGTACTATAAACAATGTAGGGAACGGTCTTGACCGTTCCGATTTCCAAAAGATTAGCATTAATCCGGCGGAACAGTCAAGACTGTTCCCTACACTTTTTCACTTAAGACTTGTGTATATTTTCTAGGTTTTACACAGTACTACGAAAACATTTTTACCCTTTATGAATTGATTATATCAAAAAGCTCGTTGCTGAAGCGTGAATAATCCTGTCTGTCGTCCTTTACAAACGAAATTGCAGGACGGGGGTGAGTGTTGAACTGACCTGTAAGCATATAGGGAATGTCATACCCCCATTTTACGCCCTCAGCCTTAAGCTTATGCGTATGCTCCTCAATAATTTTGAGAATCGGTGTAACCTTATACTTCGGATTCTTGAGGAAACCGAGCAAGAGCTCGAGTGCGCAGTTGCCTGCACCTCTGCCCATTCCGTCAACGGTAGCGTCAAGGTAGCTTGCGCCCTGAGTCATAGCCTCGATTGTGTTTGCAAAAGCAAGCTGCTGGTTGTTGTGTGCGTGAATTCCGACAGCCTTGTTATACTTGTCGGCAATCGAGCAGTAAAGATCTGCAAGCCTTCTTGACTCCTCGGGATAGAGTGCGCCGTAGCTGTCAACAATGTAGAAAGCGTTAACGGGGCTCTGTCCGAGAATTTCAAGCGCAGTAACAATATCCTCGGT
>CAMBNE010000057.1 GCA_945868935.1 uncultured Clostridia bacterium | reverse complement strand
AATGTTTTCGGGAGAACACCAGATTAGCGAGGTGATGAACAACGCTGAAACAATCGGTGCTGTAATGCTGATTCTGATTGCTGTTGTGAAATTGCTGCTGACAAATATCTGTATTGATTCGGGGCTGAAAGGCGGTCACTTCTTCCCTGTTATCTTCTGCGGAATATGCATTGGATGTGCAATGAGTATTCTTCTTGGGATTGATGCTGTATTCTGCGCAAGTGTTGTCACTACTGCGCTTGTCGGTCACACTTTGAAAAAACCGCTTGCTACTGTACTGCTTTTAATGATTGTTTTCCCTGTTAAGCTGATTCCTATTATGCTCTTTGCTGCAATAGCAGCTAAATTCATTGAAACTCCTAAGGCTTTGCTGACAAAATAATCAGATAAGCCGCTAAATGATTAGATGTTTTTATAAAAAATAGAACCACCCAAAAGGGTGGTTCTATTTTTTATGGCTGGGCCGGCGGGATTCGAACCCACGGGTGACGGAGTCAAAGTCCGTTGCCTTACCGCTTGGCGACGGCCCAAAGTATTTTTTATAGAATTAAAGCCGCCAAAGGAACTCTTTAGCGGCTTTTGGTGACCCATCGGAGATTCGAACTCCGGACACCTTGATTAAAAGCAATAACCGATTTCAGGAAACATTTAACTCGGTATCTTCAAATTGACATATTAATTTATCAATATGACTATGGTATCGTTGATTTAGTATTCTCTGTTGGGCAGCCAAATGAACATATTTTTGAGTCATAGTAATACTTGTATGACCTAATAATATTCGAAGCTCCTCAACATCGCCGCCGTATAATATGTAATTTGTTGCAAATGTATGACGTAACAAATGAGGATATAATCTACTGATACCGCTATCCTTTTTTAAATCCTGAAAAAACATCTTTATAGTATTATTAGTTATATGCTCTCCGTCAGACTTTTGAAAAAAGTACTGTTCAGATTGATTAATCATATTTGAATAAATGCGGATGTAACGTTTTGTTTCTTCCCCGAAAGGTACTATACGCTCTTTATTTCCCTTACCTGTAATCAGCATTGTTTTATTGACAATATTAATATCTTTCGACTTTAAACTAACTACTTCTCCCCTACGCAGCCCGGAATCGACCATAAGCAACACAATTAATTTATTTCTGATACCTAAATATGAATTATCAAAACAGTCAAGTAAAATTCTAACTTCAGCATCAGACAACGGAACAATATTAGGCAATTCAGCTTTTATTAATGTTAGTTTTCCAATATCGCCTGAAAGCAAACCATTATTATTAAGCCAATTCAAAAAAGTCTTGATTGCTCTTGAATATGTTTGCAATGAAGTTTTTTTCGTTCTTGTTTTATTGGTAAGAAGATAAATCTTATATTCTTCAAATACCGTACTATCCAAATCTTCAACATCTTCAATGTCATAAAAGTCATAGCACCACTCAATGAATTTAGGAATGTTGTAATTATAATAATTCATCGTTTCTAAGCTGTTACCTTCAGCATATTTTTCACGTATAAACAGCGTAAATGCTTCGCTTATTGTCATATTAATCACTCGCTTTGCAAAATATAACAATATTGTAACATTTACAACAAATTTGTCAATACGTAAATTTCCGATTGCACTTGCAGTCGGTTTTTTTATTATAATAACCCTGTTGGGATAGAAAGTAGGAATAACTATGAAACAGCTTAAAGAATCAATTTTTAAAGAAGCATATCATTGCGAGCAATTAGCTTTTGAAGCATTCGGAGAATATGACGGTTGTTTTGAAGGCTTTAAATGTATTGTTGATGATGAAGTTTTAAAAGAAAAGGAAAAAGAACGAATTGCTTGTTCAGCAATGGCAGATACGTTTTTAAATTTCATTTCCGAAAACGGTTTATCCGACGAATACGAAAGATTCAAGATACAAATGATTAAAAGAAAATGAAAAACACACCGATTGCATTAGCAGTCGGTTTTAATATTATAAAGTGGACAAATTGTCCAACTTTGAAAGGAGTTGCCGATATGATTTACACTATTGAAAAAAGACACGCATTTGGTTACGGTACTATGTCTACCCATTATGAAGTTATAGGTTATCAAGGCAGGTATAAAAACGGCGTTCTCTACGGTTCGGACACTATAAAGGTAACCAAGACCAAAAGAGAAGCCGAGGAATACTGCAAACAACATAAAATCAGCATTTCAAATTAACTCAGTCAAAAACCGATTGCACTTGCAGTCGGTTTTAATATTATAAAGTGGACAAATTGTCCACGCAAATGAAAGGATTAGATTATATGGAAAAGAACAAAAACACAAAAATCATTGCTATTGCAAACGAAAAAGGCGGCGTTGCCAAAACAACATCGGCAATTAACATTGCTGCCGGTCTTTCCGACAGAGGAAAGAATATTCTGCTCGTAGATATGGATAGTCAGGCTCACTTGAGTGATTGGCTTGAATTTTCGTTTGACGGAAAACCTACTATCAGCGAGTACATATATCAGACGGTTGCAAAATTCAAAACAAACCCGGAAGATTATATCAGACACAACAGCAAATTAAATCTCGATTTCATCCCTGCAACACAAATGCTTGCAGGCGTTGTAACAACGCTTGGAGTTGATTCAGAGAGTGCAACTGTTCTGAACCGTATGTTCTCTGTTGATTTCTTCAATAAGTACGATTTCATAATTATTGACTGCGGTCCGACGCTTGACCTGCGTGTAACAAACGCAATCATCTGTTCAGACGTTTTACTTATTCCGGTTCAGGCTGACCCTCTTGCATACAAAGGAACAGATAATATGCTTAAAACTTATCTGAGAATTAAATCCACTGCAAGTATTTCTAACGACGTTATCATATTACCTACAATGTATCACAATACAAACATAGGCAATGAAATACTTAATGCGCTTACTTCAAGCTACGGCAAGCTCGTTTTATCCCCTATTCCCTATCGCACAACTGCGGTAAACAGTTCGGCTCAAAAAAGCATATTAATCAAACGCAAAAGCGATGAAGTGGGCAAAGCTTATATGCAAGTTGTAGATTATCTGATTGGCGGTGACAGAAATGAGTAAATTCAACATTCCGGTACAAGGAATTCCAACAGTAGCTAATGCATATGCCGATATACTCGGTAAAGATATGGACAATCAGATTATTGATATTCCAAATGAAAAAATAATTGAAAACAACAATCAGAATTTTAAAATTCACGAGGACACAATAGAGCAGCTTGCAGAAAGAATTGCAAAGGACGGGCAGCTCAGTCCTTGTATTGTAACTTCTCTTCCTGATGGAAATTACGAACTCGTTGACGGACGTCACCGCAGGAGAGCAGTAATCAAGGCAGGATTGCCAACTACCAAATGTATCATTAAAAAGGACTTGACTGAAAAACAAAAGGCTACATACAGAATCACCCTTAATGTTTTCAGAAACAACGATTATCTTCCCTCTGAAATGGCTTTGTCCTTAAAGGAGCTTGTGGAGCTTGAGGGCAGTCACGACGCAATAAAAAAAATCGCAGATGAAACTTCCACGAGCCGCAAAAAGATTTACCGTTATTTAAGGCTTACATATCTTATTAAACCTTTACTCGACAGAGTTGATAACGGAAGTATTCCGGTAATAGCGGCGGTTGAATTATCGTATCTCACCGAAGCAGAACAAAACAGGCTGTTTGAGTTTATGCTTAATAATACGAACTGCAAAATTACAACCGCCAATGCACGTGAAATTAAAGAAAACCCCTCTGACCTCGAAAATATTTTTTATCCTGAAAAGATGGACAATTTGTCCACATCAAACGATTCAGTTGATTATGGTGAAGTGGTCACCGAAGATGAAGACAAAACTGACAGCGAAGAATCAGACGTCGCAGATTTTAACCCGGAGCAGATTGAAGAAGAAAAAAGCAGGGAAACATCTGAAGATGTTGATATTTCAATCGGGGATATTGAGATTACTGCACCTGACGACATAGACTTTGAAACAAGAAAAATCCTTTCCGAATTTGTAATTGACGAAACAAATGTTGATTACTTAATTATAAAAGAGGTATACAATTCAAAAGAGGTCGTCGAATATTTCTATGAAAACTACGGAAAACGATTCGCAGGAGGAATTGCACATTATAACGGACGACGTATTTTCTTTGACTGGAATATATACAGAGGATTTTTCAGATGTAAGTTTAATAATACCCAGTACGTTTTGAAACCAAAGGTACTTGAAAATATTATCAGGCATTATATACGAGAAAATTATTCTGTTGAGCGAATAATTAAAGTTTTGAAAAAGGAACGGTGATTACAATAAAGGACAATAAAGCAATTGACGTTACCGATGTCAGAATACGCAAGATTAAAAGCAAGAATCTTATAGCAATAGCTTCAATTACTCTGAACAACGAGCTTATAATCAACGATATAAATGTATCTTGCGTTGACGGAGTAATTAATATAAAGCTTCCAAATTCCGAATTTGCAGAGAATAACCGTCAATACAGTATAATTCCGCAGCGCAAGCTGTTTCATAAAATAAAAAAGGCAATAATTGAAAAATTAAACGCATAGGGATTTTTATGACACAGTAGTTTGTGCTAAAATATATGTGTCAGCCCTTAAATGAAAAAGTAAATGTGAAGAAAAATTAATTTCAGGAGGTTACATTATGATTCTTTCAGAAAAAAATTACAAGGATACTTATTACAAGGATTTTGAAAAAATCGAAGTTGAGCCCTATAATATGCCGCCAAAGAAAAGGTATGCAATGGGTGAACCTATTTGCCCGGTACTCATTGAATTTAAAATGTACCGTTTCTTCGAGCCAACAGAGGAAGAAAAAAAGCAGCGCATTGTTACAACTGCCGTAGTTGACTTCACAGGAGGAAAACTCGACGATGAAAACAAGGTAATACGACTTGAAAACATTAAGTTTTATGCAAAGGTTGACAATCCTACACTTTTAGAAGAGTATCGGAACGTACACATCACCCATCCTGACCTTGACGGCATTGTTGATGAAGAACAACAGGATAAGCTAATAAGACTATTATATGGACTTTACAGTAGTTTTTATCTCAAGTGTATCAGGGATAGAATTACTTTCGACCCTGTGGCGATGTTAATGAGAAGTGATATATACTAATTCGAGCGGCTGCACTTGCAGTCGCTTTTATATTTCAAGCTTGGACAAATTGTCCACTTTGGAGGAAATTATGAGAATCAAAAAACTTTTATCAACATTCGTTGTTTTTGCAATACTCCTTACGATAACGTCCATTTCGGCTGTTGCTTCATCATACAAAGTAGGTGATGTAAACTATGACAATAGTATAAATGTGCAGGACGTTACAGAAATACAAAAATACTTAGCAAATATGCGTAGTAATACAGCAATCGCAGACTTCAACAGTGATGGAAAAGTAAATATTGTTGATTGTACAGTAATGCAAAAATGCATATCGGGTGAAATTAGTATTTACAACGGATATTTATATAGCACCTCATCCGGTAAAGGAACTATTGTAGGATACAATGGCTCTGCAACGTCATTGAAAATTCCGAGTAAAATACAAAACTGTAAAATCACCTCTATTGGTGACTCGGCATTCAGCAATAATAATAACTTCTGTAACTATGACCGACTCCATCGTTTCTGTTGGATATTATGCATTTCTCAACTGCACTTCATTAACGAAAGTAATAATAAAAAATGCACAATGTCACATTGACAGCTCGTCTTTTGAAGGGTGTACTGCTCTTACATATTTTGTTCAAGGATAAGGAGAAAACATATGATTTCAATAATAATTTCAGTCGTTTTTTGCTACGACATAATACTTTATAGCTGTTTCGTTGCAGCTCATAGAGCCGATGTTATTTCAGGATATTATAATTAATTCGGAGGATAAAATGAAGTTTAAAAAGTTAATAGCAATACTTTTTACAGCAGTAACGCTTCTTTGTGTTGCTGCTTTTTCTGTTTCAGCTCTTGACTATACCGTTTTTAACGCAACAGAAATTCAGAAACATATTGCAGGTCTGATTACATTATCTGACGAAAAGCAAAAGGAATACGATTTTAACTGTGACGGAGTTCTGAATGTTTCTGATACTACATATTTGCAAAAAATATTAGCAGACTCAGCTATAAAGGAAACTACTCCATCAGCAACCGTTCCCATAACAACAGAACCAACTGCTGAATCAACAACAGTAATTTATCCGTCAAAGCTTGAGCTAAATAAATCAAGCCTTACGCTTGGTATCGGAGAGAAATATACTCTTGTAAAAAACACCGATATTGCAGATTATCCGTTTAATTTCAGTTCAAGCAACAGTGCTGTTGCTACAGTTGATAACAACGGAACAATAACAGCCGTGTCCTGCGGAACGGCAACAGTTATTTGTTCAACAGAGAATGGACTGACAGCAAGCTGTAAAGTAACGGTCTGTAATATGGCACAGACCGTAACTCTTAATAAAACGAGTCTGACATTGGGAGTAGGAGAAGAATTTGACCTTAATAGCTATATCCCCGAAAATACAGTAGCGTATTATCGTCTGTACTATTCGAGCAATTCAGAGGTAGCTCCGGTTAAGAAAAGCGGTGGTATAGTTACTGCAAAAAAGCAAGGCACAGCAGTAATCACTTGTAAACTATATAATGGTA
>CAMBNE010000056.1 GCA_945868935.1 uncultured Clostridia bacterium | reverse complement strand
TGTTTTTGTGGAGCTTACTTTTACTCAGCAATCAACGGCTTTTCTGTTTTCGCTGTTGCTCGGGCTTTTCCTGGGAGCTTTTTACGAGGCTTTCAGACTGTTAAGGCTTTGCTTTAATTTCGGAAAAGCAGGCACAATTATTTCGGATATTTTATTTATGCTTTGCTCGTCGGTAGCGGTGTTTTTGTTCTCGCTTGCGTTTCTGCTCGGCTTTGTGAGGATTTACGTTATTGCAGGGTGTTTTACGGGATTTTTATTCTTCAAAATGACTGTCGGACGTATTCTTGCAAAAATTTACTGTCCTGTTATTTCTTTTGTCAGAAAAATATCACGAAAGATTCGCAAGAAAATAAAAATTTTTACAAAAAAGCTATTGAAAAATGGATACAATATATTGTATAATATCAGTAAGAAAATAAGAATATTTGGAAAAGTGCCGCAGTCTGCGGCTGACGATATAAGGGTTATGGATAGCAATGAAAAAGAAAAACACTCAGTCAAAAAATTTTCAGGCAGTTCAAAATCCCGAAAACAGCACAATAAAGGAAATAAAGCCTGAAAAGAAAAGAAAAAGACGTTATATCCTGCTTTACCTTGCAATCATCGGCTTTGCGTTTTATGCCGTTATCACAATCATCAATCAGAATGTTCAGATTGCAGACAAAAAGGCTGAGCTTAAGGATTTGCAGCAGCAGATTAACGTTATTGAAATACAAACTCAGTATTTGCAGAAGGTTCAGGGCTACAAGGGTGACGAGCTTTCTGACTATATGGAAAAAATCGCTAAAGAGGAGCTTGGCTACATCAGCGAGGGCGAAAGAATTTTTATTAACGTAGCAGGCGACTGAAGCTTTTATAATCAAAAATTAAAAGGGTAGAATATTTTTAAGGGGTAATAATTTTTTATGGGTATCGAAGTCGGAATGATTTTGGAAGGCAAAGTATCGGGAATTACAAAGTTCGGAGCATTTGTTGATTTGCCCGATTCCAAAACAGGTATGGTACATATCTCGGAGGTTGCACCGACATTCATCAATGAAATCAGCGATTATGTTAAAGTCGGACAAACCGTCAAGGTTAAGGTCCTCGCTTTAAACGACGGCAAAATCAGCCTGTCAATGAAGCAGGCATTACCCAAGGAACAGCAGAAAAAGCCGCAGAAGCAAAGCAGAAGCAGACAGCCTTACAAGCCTGCTCCGCCTGTAACGTCACCGGGAAATTACGAGTGGCAGAGTTCTCAGAAAAGTTCTCCGTCATCGTTTGAAGATATGATGTCAAAATTCAAGCAGACAAGCGAGGATAAGATGTCTGACCTCAAGCGAGGCGGTGAAAGCCGTGGCTACAGCCGCAGAGGCAACGGCAACGGCAGAAAATAAATCAGCAAAAGCTGAAAGACGTTCCCATAAGGGAAAATAAAATTTAATACAGGGAGGCAAATTTATGAAGATTACCTACACAGCAAGAAAAGTAAACCTCAGAGATAATTTCAAAGAAAGAGCAGAGAAAAAACTGCTGAAATTTGAAAAGCTGTTTTCAGAGGATGCGGCTGTTAACGTAGTTGTCACCCTCGAAAAGAACCGTCAGACCGTTGAAATAACAATCAGAGATAACGGTATGGTATATCGTGCCGAGAGCACTATGGAAGAAATGAACGACGCTCTCGACAGGGTTGTTGACATACTTATGCGCCAGATTCGCAAGAACAAGACAAGGCTTGAAAAGAGAATCAAAACAGGAAGTATCGAAGATTTCGTTATGCAGAATCCCGAGCCTGACGACATTGAGGACGAGGACTACAGGGTTGTTCGTAAAAAGCAGGTTATTATTAAACCGATAAGCGTTGACGAGGCTATTCTTGAGATGAATATGGTCAACCATAACTTCTTTATGTTTATCAACGCAGACACCGACGAGGTTAACGTTGTTTATAAGCGTGCCGACGGAAACTACGGCTTGCTTGAGCCTGCCGCCGACTAAACGAACAGATATTATTTAATTTTCAGAGGGTATCGGCAAAACCGGTACCCTTTTTAATTCGGAGGATTTATGAAACTTAATTTTTCTGCACCGTGCATTTTCGGACTTGAGGGAATCTGCGCAAACGAGCTTAAATATCTCGGAATTGAAAACGTGAGAGCCGAAAACGGCAGAGTGCTGTTCAGCGGCGACTTTAACACGCTTGCAAGGGCGAACATAAATTCACGCTATGCCGAGCGCATACAGATTCTTCTTGCAGAATTTGAGGCACGTACCTTTGAGGAACTGTTTGAAAACGTAAGCAAGATTGAATGGGAAAACTTTATAGGAATTTCCGATGCTTTTCCTGTCAAGGGCAGGTGCCTTAACTCAAAGCTTATGAGCATTCCCGACTGCCAGAAAATAATCAAAAAAGCCGTTGTATCACGTCTGTCAAAGAAATATATGCTCTCCTGGTTCGAGGAAACAGGCTCACTGCATCAGATTCAGTTTTTGATTTTAAACGATAAGGTCAGCGTTATGCTCGACACATCGGGCGCAGGACTTCACAAAAGGGGCTACAGGGCAGAATCAAACGACGCTCCGATTAAAGAAACGCTTGCCGCCGCAATGGCTGAGCTTGCAAGGGTGCGCCCTAATCATTTTGTGTGCGACCCTATGTGCGGAAGCGGAACGATAGTAATTGAGTCTGCTATGAAAGCGCTGAATATTGCACCGGGGGTTAAGAGGTATTTCGCCTGCGAAAAGTGGAGCTGTGTTCCCAAAAAGGCATTTGACGAAGAGCGTGAGCTTGCACACTCAAAAGTGCGAACAGACATTGCCTTTCACGCAGAAGGCTCGGATATTGACAAATCAGCTCTTGAAACGGCTATGCACAACGCTGAGCTTGCAGGAGTTTCGGACAGAATAAAATTTTATGAGCGTGACATAAAGGACTTTGAGCTTAGCGAAGATTATCAGACAATAATCACTAATCCTCCCTACGGCGAACGACTGCTCGACATTAAGTCAGCAGAGGAACTGTACAAGGTTATGGGACAGAAGTTTTGCCGCGCAAAGGGCAAGAGCTACACAATTATAACACCCGACGACGACTTTGAAAAAATCTTCGGACGAAAGGCTGACAAGCGCAGAAAAATGTACAACGGTACGCTGAAATGTCAGGTGTATATGTACTACAAATAAAAATGGTTATCCCTTTGAATAAGCTGAAATTATGGTTCGACTTTTAGGATAAACCATAATTTGTCGAGTGTGGAGTTTGGAGTGTGGAGAGTGGAGTTAATGGTCGCTACGCTCCGAATTTGTAATAGTGCGTGTTGTATGGAAAGGTTTGTTTGATGAATTTATGTCGATATATTGGTGACGTTTAGCATTTCAGTGTAGGGAACAGTCTTGACTGTTCCGTAGGATTACAGCTAACCTATGGGTAATCGGAACGGTCAAGACCGTCCCTTACATTTGTAAAAAATATAAAATTCACGCCTGCGGCAAAGCCGCATATAAATAAATTCGGGCACTATACTTTTGAATTATCGCAATCTATCCACTCGACCTTAATTCCGAATTACGCATTCCGAATTACGCATTCCGAATTACGCATTCCGCATTAAATTATGGTTTAGCTTACTAAAACGGATAACCAAAATTTATTAAGTTAATGCATAATTCAGAATAAACTTTTCTCTGTATATTATTGAACAAAAAAGCTCCGACAACTGTTTGTGTCGAAGCTTTTGTCTTTTATTCTCTATTTTTTTACTTTTCAGCTGCGTTTCCTTCTGCTGAATACATATAAGGACAATGCCGAAATAAGCAGGATAAACACTACTGCTCCTGCAACCTCTGCAACGCCTGTTTTAACCGTTCCGTTATTGCTCTCTGAGGTGCTCTGCGTTGCCGTCGCAGCCTTGGTTTCACCCGTTGCGCTTGTCGGGTCGGTTGAGCTTGTTGCCGGCTGTTCTGTCGGCGTGGTTGTGCCTGTCGGCTCGGTTTCGGACTGAGTCGGCTCTGTTGTAGGCTCAGTTGCCGTCGTCTTTACCATTCTCGGAGTTGTTACGCTCTGTAAAATAAAGTCCTCGCTCTGTGAGAAAAACTTAATTAACGCCTCGTCGCATGCTGAATACTCCCCTGTTTCCTCTGCGTTTGCAAGCTGTGGGTAATACTCGCTCACTGCAACGAAGTTGTTAGTAGCTACGGTGTAGAGCTTGCTTTCGTCAAGCGGCTCATTGCCCACCTTAACCGAAATAACCCTCTTGCCGTAGTCAATGTCGAGGTTATATTCAACGGTAATTCCGCCTGTCTGCAAATAGCTTCCGCTGTTTTCGGGCCACGCATCATATTCGCCCGAGTCGTTGGCGGCAATGCTCTTTTTCTGAATGTCGATTGAGGTTTCAAGAATTTCAACAAGCTGTCTTCCCGTAATCTGCTTTGTAACAATGTAATTTCCGAACGGACTTATGCCGATTATATCGCCGTAGGTCAAATCGCCCTTTTTAACCGAGGCACGGATTCCGCCTGCGTTTTCAAAGGCAATGTCGGCTCCCGTTTCGAGCAGATATGCATCGGTTACAGCTCTGCCGAGGTTTGTTTCGTCAATTCGCAAATCTTCCCACACACCGTCGAGGTCTTGCGGAGTTGAGCCGACAACCTTATTTAAAATCACGCTCTGCTCAGACTTGATATTGTCAAGCACTGCCTTGACCTCTGCGTTTTCCTCAATATTTTCTACAGCCGAATAGTATGCCCTGTCGGCATTGATATCAATGCTTACAACCTCTCCGTCTGAATCGAGTGTGCAATCGAGGTCGATAAGACCTGCTTCATAGAGGTAATAGCCGTTTTCAATCACACGTGACTTTGAGCCGTCGGGAGTTGTCACCTCGGAGTCAATGTCGACATGCTCGTGACCAGCAAGCCAGAGGTCAACACCGTCAACCTTTGAGGCAAGCGAAACGGGGTCGTATGTGTGTGTAAGAGCAATTACAACGTCGCAACCCATATCTTCAAGCTCGTCAGCCGCCTTTATTGCGTATTCGACTGAGTCGGTAAACGTAAGTCCCTCAACATTTGTCCCTGCTGTTTTGCTGTAGATTTCGGGGTCAATCACACCGAAAATTCCGACTTTAAGCTCCTGACCGTCCTTTTCAGTCGTTTCAAAATAGTACTGATTGTCAAAAAACTGCTCTCCGTTTTCGTCAATGACATTGCCCGTAAGCATTTCTATATCAGCAAGCTTTGCAAGCTCCTTCAGTCTATCCTTGCCGTAGTTCCAGTCGTGGTTGCCTGCCGTCATAACGTCATAGCCGCAAGCCTTGGCAAGCTCGGCTATGGACTCGCCCTTAACTAAGGTTGCAATCGACTGACCGTGAAACAAGTCGCCCGAGTCAATTACCAAATCCATATCGGAGCTTTCGGTGAAGCTGTCAATCAGTGTTTTCAGCTTTGGCATACCGATAATCGAGCTTTTGGCGTTTTCCTCAACCCTTGCGTGAATATCATTTGTGTGAACAATCTTAACGCAGAAATCCGTTGTACCGTCGCTGTCTGTCGCAAACGCACAAACCGTACCTGATACAGCCAATGTCGCACCGAGCAGGACAGAGGTCAGTTTTTTTAATGTGTTTTTCATTAGCCTTCCTCCGTTTATAATTTATCAATATAAGAATATACCTTTACAAACAATTTTTCAATACTTTTTGTAAAATGTGGCAACAAAACAGAAGAAGTATTTTATATTTTGCCGTTACTGCCTTTTTCTAGAATGGCACGAAGCGCTCATCGGGCAGTTTGAACAACCGCATCCGCAGGAGGATTTTCCTTTTTTTCTGTTGCGCACCATTGAGATTATTATTGCGGCAACTACTGCAACAATTATGAGTGAAATAATTATAGTCGCTAAGTTCTGATAAATCCAAGCAAACATTTAAAAGCCTCCTGTAATTATTTTACTGCCTTTACCCTCTTATTCAGCTTTGTTGACTCCTTGTAGGGCTTGAACAGCATATAGAGCATACCGATAATCAACAGAATTGCAACTATAAGACCGATAATGTTGAGGTTGCCCGTAAACACAGAGCCTATCTGATTAATCATCAGCGAGATTGCGTAGGCAAAGCCGCACTGATAGATGATTGCAAATGCAGTCCATTTTGCTGAGTTCATCTCACGCTTGATTGCACCGATTGCGGCAAAACAGGGTGCGCAAAGCAGATTGAAGGTGAGGAACGAGAAACCACTGACAGAAGTGAATGCTGCTGCAATATTCTGATATACGCTTGCTTCACCGCCGCCGTAGAGAATACCGAGGGTTCCGACGATATTTTCCTTTGCGACAAGTCCTGTGATAGACGCAACAGCCGCCTGCCAGTTGCCCCAGCCGAGAGGATTGAATATCCAGGCAATTGCGTTGCCGATTGCGGCAAGGATACTGCAATCTATCTGTTCATCGGAAAGCATCTGGAATGTGCCGTCCACAAAGCCGAAGTAGGTAGTAAACCATACGAGGATTGTAGAAATCAGAATAATTGTGCCTGCCTTTTTAATGAACGACCAGCCACGCTCCCACATTGAGCGCAGAACGTTGCCGACAGTAGGCATATGATATGCAGGCAATTCCATAACAAACGGTGCAGGCTCGCCCGAGAACGGTCTTGTCTTTTTAAGCATAATACCCGAGATGATGATAGCCGCCATACCCATAAAGTATGCGCTTGGCGCCACCCACCACGCTCCGCCGAAGATTGCGCCCGCAATCATTGCGATAAACGGAAGCTTTGCACCGCAGGGGATAAATGTTGTTGTCATAATCGTCATACGGCGGTCACGTTCGTTTTCAATCGTTCTTGAAGCCATAATGCCCGGAACACC
>CAMBNE010000055.1 GCA_945868935.1 uncultured Clostridia bacterium | reverse complement strand
AAGAGCGAACCTCTTGATGAGCAAGTTATACGCAAAATAATGACGGACAAGCTAAAAATTGCTCTTCCTCTGCTTACAGAAGATGAGCAAAAACTTATTCGTGAAATCTTTTATGAGGAATTATCCGAACGAAGTCTTGCAGAAAAATATTGCATTTCGCAGGTTGCGATACATAAACGCAAAGTGAAAATTTTAGATAAACTTAAAAAACTTTTATAAAATTAAAAGTTTTTGGTTATCAGCCCCCTTACTTTTCGGCATGGAAAGTGAGGGGTATTTCTTTTGCCTCTATTGTTCCTTGAAAAGTGAATAGCACAGCGCATTTTTTACATTCCCTCTGCTGTCGGCGAAACCGACAAGCTACATGAGCGAACGCATTTTATGCCTTCAGGACTCAGACGACGCAGGCAATCTGCACGAAGGCGATGACAGGCAGAGGCAATAATGATACTTCCGTTCAGTCCTAAAGTCGAGCGTGATAAGACCGTCGTAACAAAGGAGAGCGGCTCGGAGAGATCCTCGGAGTGGTGAGATTCCAATGAGGCCAAATGCATGGCCGGAAAATGCGTTCCCGTAAGTCGAGGGGTTGGCGTGGTTCAAATATTGGCTGAAAACGATTGATACAAAATTACAGGCGGTCGTTTACCTTTTTTAGATAATCGGCCGCCTTTTACTTATTAACGGAGGCAAAGGAAATGAAACAAATAAAACGAGGCGAAATCTATTACGCCAATTTATGCCCGGTTGTAGGTTCGGAACAAGGCGGTATCCGTCCTGTTGTTATCCTGCAAAACAATAAAGGAAATTTACACAGCAGTACAACAATAGTGGCGGCAATCACAAGCGAGATACATAAAACGTATCTGCCTACTCATGTTATCTTCACGGCAAACGGCATGAAAAAGAAATCAATGGTTTTGCTCGAGCAAATAAGAACAATAGATAAATCACGCCTCGGCAAGTTCGTTGGTACAATGGATAACAAAACAATGAAACGGATTGATAAAGCAATCTTAATCAGTTTTGGAATTAATTATTTGGAGGGCTTAAAGAAATGATTATTTCTGAAAAAACAAAATCAAACAGTGCTTTTTATTACGAAGTTTGTATGCTAAAGTTATTATCCGATATGGGATATTTAAATAAAAAGGATTTGAACGGTATTATTAAAATAGCATCCGAAGATTACGGCGCATCTCTTATTCTTGACAAAACTTTATTATGTCTGAATTGATAAATCTGCAGAAAAGGCTGGATATATTCGTACTATAGTAGTATTGTAGAGTTGCACCGAAGAAACGGTGACAACGGCAGGCAAATCCTGCGGAAAGGATAAACTAATGGAAAATACAGTAGTAACAATCGCACCGAGTATAAAACCTAAATTTATATTGCGTGTTGCCGCTTACTGCCGTGTATCAAGTGATTCAAGCGATCAGCTTCATTCCTTTGCCGCACAGGTAAGGTACTATACTAAATTCATAAATGATAGCGAACAGATGGAGCTTGCCGATATATATGCTGACGAAGGTATAACAGGTACGAAAACATCCACGCGTGATGATTTTAATCGACTGATTAAAGACTGCAAAAAAGGAAAAATTGACCGAGTGCTTACAAAATCAGTCAGCCGTTTTGCAAGAAACACAGCCGATTCGCTTATGTATGCAAGGTTACTTAAAGAGTACGGTGTCAGCGTCCTGTTTGAGAAGGAAAACATTGACACGGCATATATGTCAAGTGAATTACTGCTTGCTCTATCAAGCGCTCAGGCACAGGAAGAATCCACCTCAATATCTAAAAATATGAGATGGAGCATTGAGCGGCGAATGAAAGCAGGCACATTTATTGCAAGTCATACAGCCTATGGATATAAACTTGTCAACGGCGAATATATTATTGATGAAAGCGAAGCTCAAATAGTAAAACTTATTTTCGAAAGTTTCCTCTCAGGTATGGGCAAAAAATCAATTGCTGATATGCTGAATAATATGGATATTCCGAAACGCATTGACGGAGTGCCGTGGCAAATATCGACCGTAGAATATATCCTTAATAACGAAAGGTATATCGGTGATGCGGTCTTTCAGAAAACCTATACTACTGAAATTCTGCCGTTTGTAAATAAGGCGAATAACGGAGAAAAAGCTAAATATTATGTAGAAAACACAAATCCCCCTATTATATCAAAGGCGGATTTTGAAATGGTTCAGAAACTTATAAAAAACAACAGCCTTGAGAAACAGCGCAATAAGACGGTAATGTATCCGTTAACACAGAAAATACGCTGTAAATGCGGTTCAACATACAAACCGCTTACCGTAAACGGAAAAAAATATTGGGAGTGTACTAAACACAATTTAGGCAGAAGCGAATGTGATTCACGCCGAATACCCGAAAAAGATATTTATGAGGCGTTTGTTACAATGATAAACAAATTAAGAATTTGCCGTGTAGATATTCTGCCGACAACCATCGCACAAACTGAACGCCTGCAAATGAAAGCGGGAGGATTAGATGCAAAAATCAAAGAAATTGATAGGCAAATTGCTGAATTTAACAATAAAAGCCTTGTACTTGCAAGGCTGAATACTAAAGATATTATACGCCCTGCTGAATATGCCGAACAAAGCGGCAGTATAAACAGCCGTGTAAATAACCTGAGAAGCGAACGCAGACAGTTATTAAAAGAACAAGATGAAAACAGTATATTATCAGGACTTCGCACATTAAATGATTTATTATCAGATATAGAAAGTCCTATAACCGAATTTGATGAAAAAATATTTGAAAGTATGGTTGAAGAAATCACATTCCCAACTGATACAAACTTATGCTTTAAGTTAATCGGTAATTTAGTAATTACAGAAACTATTCCCGACCGAAGGAGGTGCAAACGCCAATGAAAAACAGGCGGTTTCCGTACGGATATGAAATGCAAAACGGCTTGATTGTAATATGCTTAAAAGAGGCTGATACGGTTAAACAAATATTCAGTCAATATCTGAACGGGAAAAATTTAAAGAATATTGCTGAAAGGCTTACAGAGAATCAGATTGAATTTTTACCCGGCGAATATAGTTGGAACAAAAGCCGTATTAAGCGTATGATTGAAGATGAACGATATATCGGTGATGATACCTATCCTGCCATTATTGACAAGGATATTTTCCAAAAAGCAAATTTTGAAAAGAACAGCCGAAGAACAAACATTAGTCCTTTAGGAACAGCAGAATAGAAATTGCTTACACATAAAGTGATCTGCGCATACTGCGGAAGAAGACTATTCCACAATACAGACAGCAGACTTAAGAACAGTGAAAAGTGGTTTTGTAAAAATGAAGACTGTAAATTCAGTGTGTATATGACTGTTGCCGAACTTGAACATGAAATTACTGAAATACTGAATTTACTAATATCAACCCCCAAATTTACGGAATATGAAGAAACAGATATTCAGGCTGAACCGTCTCTTGAAATCATCAGAATGGAAAATGAGATTGAACGGCAGCTTGAATCTATTGACTTCGATAAAAATGAAATACAAAATATGATACTGCAATGTGCAACGAAAAAGTATGATGCGTATAAAGGTGTTCGACACATTACAGATAGATTGAAAGCGGACTTTGAGCAATCAAGTCCGCTTTCAGCATTTAATGCAGAATTGTTCGATAGAACGGTAACAGCTATTACAATTGATAAAGACAAAAAAGTCTGTTTAAAACTTAAAAACAATAAAATTATACGAAAGGAGATGACTTTAAATGATGCAAACACAGCCTGCACCTAAACTAGTCAGAATCATACCGCCGAAGCCGGAGTTCTCAGGTGAAAATCGAATTGATATACGTCCCAAGCGTGTTGCTGCTTATTGCCGAGTTTCTACAGATAAAGAGCAGCAGGAACATAGCTTTGAAACGCAAAAAGAAATGTATACCGATATGATTATGATGAAACCGAACTGGCAGATGGCAGGCATATACGCCGATGAGGGCATTACGGGTACAATTGCTAAGAAACGCCCCGATTTTATGCGTATGATTGAGGACTGCCGAAAAGGTAAAATAGATTTAATCATTACAAAATCCGTGTCAAGATTTTCTCGAAACAATCTTGACTGCCTGCTTTATGTCCGAGAACTGAAAGAGATGGGAATACCGATTATCTTTGAAAAAGAGGGCATCAACACGCTTCAAGTTTCAAGCGAACTGTTAATTACTTTATTCAGCGGACTGTCTCAAGCCGAAAGTGAATCCATCAGTATGAATGTTAAAATCGGAAAACGGCAGAGCCTAAAAAACGGAAATGTGCCGTTCAGTTATAAATCATTCCTCGGTTATCGCAAAGGTGCAGACGGCAAACCCGAAATTGATGAAGAACAGGCAGTTATAATCCGCAGAATATTTTCTGAATACCTTGCGGGAAAAAGCTTACTTGATATCGCTAAAGGACTAACGGCGGACGAAATCCCGACAGCAAGAGGAAAAGCAAATTGGTCATCTGCAAGAGTTCAGTCGATACTGACAAACGAAAAATACAAGGGCGATGCATTACTGCAGAAGACATATATCATTGATTGTATCAGTAAAAAGTCCAAAAAGAATAACGGCGAACTGCCTATGTACTATGTAGAAAACAATCATCCTGCCATTATTGAAAGAGCTGTATTTGACAGAGTGCAGGAAGAGATCTCACGCAGAAACAGTAAGAAAAAAGTTAAGCAGATTGGCACTAAAACCGAACTTGGTAAATATTCAGGCAAGTATGCTTTATCCGAAATCATATACTGCGGCAACTGCGGAACACCGTATCGTCGATGCACATGGTCTAAAAACGGAAAGAAAAAAATTGTATGGCGGTGCATTAGCCGACTTGATTACGGTAAAAAATACTGTAAAGATTCACCTTCAATTGAAGAATCAATATTGCACAATGCAATTGCAGAAGCAATTACACAAAAAGCACATATGGAAAATACTGATGTTGACCGCATCTGCAGGCATATAAAAATGTATCAACACAGTCAGGATACAAGCAGTATTCTCGCAAAACAGGAGCGTTTAAAGACGATTCAGGAGCGTATCAACAAGCTTACTGATATGGATAGCGAAGCGTCTCAAAACGGCGATTTTGACGCACAGTTCGAAAGTTTATATGCCGAAATGTACGCTATCAAAGATGAACTTGAAAAAATAGAAAAAAGCAAATCTAAAATCGAAATCGCTACCGATTGCACAGAAGAAATGACCGAGGTTATGAAATGCCTTAAAAATCACCCTGTGGAATATAATGACCTTGTTGTTCGGCAACTTATAGAATGCATAAAGATAATTTCAAAAGACATATTACACATTTATTTCAAGGACGGTATAAAGATAGAGGCGAAGATATGATAAACAGTCAATTGAAAAAAGTCGATTTGCGTGATATAATAACACAAAACATTGAACTGGAGACTTTAACTAGTTTTAAAGCAAGTCATATTTATTGTTTTATAATAGAATTGTTTGTGATAATATACACTATCACATCTGTCCATAAACCGATATTTACATTCATTCCTTTTAAAAGGCTAAAAATTAGTTGGAAGTGGGTATACGAAAAAAATGTGATTTGTATTTCATTTTCTTAAATTTTTAACATTAACAACAGCATCAAGGTTAGAGTATAAGCGATTAGTAACTGACTATTATGCAAAAAAGTATCTGTTTATTAAGGCATATAATGAATTTTATTGTTTTAAACAAAAAAGATTATTTGCTTCTGAAATAAATGAAATAGAAGCCTATATGGCATACTATGCAGCTTTATTAGGAAACATTAAATTAGCGAACACTCATATTCTTAGAGTTAAAGAGAAAACCCCATTGTCATTATTGGTAGAAATGAAAATTTGTGATGTAAGAGGTGGTATGATAGAAGAACTTATTAAATATTATAGAGAAAGCAGATGAGATTATAACATCGCAAACACCGGATGGACTTAAAGCGTAAGTTTATTCAAACTATAGTAATTGTCGTATGATACAGGGTGATTATGAGGACGCTTTGTTTAATGCGAAAAAAGCATTAGAGTTTGCTAAAAAAACAAAAAATAGTATCATAATATATAATACTTGTGAACAACTTATACAATTAATGCTCTTGAAAGAAACCAATAAAGATGATGTTGATATTTATTGCCAAGAGTATATAAAACAATTAAATTTAAATGAGCCATCAAACGCAATAAGAGCCTATAACTTCATGTCAAGATATTATCGTTTACAAAATATGGAGGAGAAATTTTTACCGTTGGTTGCAGATAATTATACATTAACAATAAAGAATTTGGATGGTTGTGAACGCTATAATTGGAAAATATCAAATCTTAGCGTTGCACAAAATGCAAAAATTCATATAAACAATATAATGGATGATGTTATAAGGGCTTCCCTAATTATAAAGATGTAAGCATGCCATATCGTTTTCGTTTAATGAAAAAACTATATGATGTTTTAGACAGTTTTTGTTAATGATGCTAATGATGTAGATTATATTGAATACCAAGAAATATTAGGAGAATGTGAATGCTATCTTGCCGAAAGAGCATATGAAGATTTAAAACAATATTATGACACTTTGAATTTAAATCAGATTTATGAACGTTGTGAAACTTTGCATTCTATGGTTGCTGTAAGCTCTATGAAAGAATGGCATAATAAAATATGCATCATTAGATATGACAAATTAATTGGTAATGCTTATTATTATGGAAATCAAGATATAATAACGGAACATAATGAAAGAATGGACATACTTAAAGATATTGCTGATATATATTGCAAATGGATTATATCCACAGAGCATAGATTCTTATATTAAT
>CAMBNE010000054.1 GCA_945868935.1 uncultured Clostridia bacterium | reverse complement strand
CAAGGTTTCTTAAAAGGCTGTGATATCTGTGAGGAAACCTGCCGTAAACTATATCGTAGCCCTCTTCAAGTTTATCAGTAAGCTTGCGGATTTGTGAGGGATGCGTCTGAAAGTCATCGTCCATTCCGAGGATATATTCTCCCTTTGCAAACTTCATTCCTGCAATAATTGCATTGTGCTGACCAAAGTTTTTTGCAAGGTCAACACCCGTGACAAACGGATATTTTTCTGCAAGTGCGGAAATCCTGTCGAATGTTGAGTCATCCGAGCCGTCATTGACGAGGATAAATTCATAAGCGTAATTATTCATTTTTTCAAATTCCCTGATTGTTTCCTCAACCACATCTGTTATGGTTTTTTCGGAAAAATAACACGGAATAATCACAGAAATTTTAGTCATCATCAATCACCACATAAATATGCAAAATATATGTTTCCGACTCAACTGAGTCCACAAGTCTTAGCTTTTTGTTATACTTATCCTTGAGTGCTTTTGTCATACCGGTTTTTACCGAATTTACAGTCACAAAATAGACCTCGCAATCATCGCTTGTCAGACCGTCAGCCGACGAAGTAAAGCAGAACTGAGCGTTTCTCTGATAATATGTCGGTGAGGTACAGTTCCACGAACCGAGAGAATCGTGGTTTAGCACCTCTCCTTCGTCGTAGGTTTCAAAAACATATCCGGTACAGGCGATAAAATCATTGGAATCATAAAAGAAAAACGATTCGGGATGAAGCTTTGCGTAATCCCTGAGCGTGTCAAGTCGTGAATTATATGTTACTGTCACAGATTTGTATTTATTATTTAGGGCTGTGTTCAGGCAGATAACACCCGAGAAAACTACAGTCACTACGGAAAGTACAATCAAAGCCGTTGAAATAAGCTTTTTCTTTTTCCGCCATAATGCAAAGCAATATTCTCTGAGAGATTTCTGACGCACTCTTAACATATCAACCGTTATAAGACACCCCAGAATACCTGCGACAAGCAAAAGCATATCTACAATTCTTACAATCAGCCTGCCCGAAAATTCAAGATAGACAGATTCAAGCACGATACCTGCAACCGTAGCCGGAAATATTATATTAAGCTTTTTCTTTTTTACCGAAATTATCAGCACGACAGCCAGCAGGATAAACACAAACAACACGGAGTATTTTACTGTTTCGTCACTGTTGTCAAGCCAATATTCAACCGTTCCTTCAAAAGCCGATTTTATTCTTTCAAAAAGGCTTCCCGAATCCGTACGAAGCTGCTGTATGTAATCGCCTACAGCCTCAAGCGTTTCGGCATCTACGGAATCGTCTAAATCAAGATACCTTGACGCAATAGCCCGATAAGCGACCTCGCTGATACCGTTTTCAACATAAAAAGGCATATTGTCGTAATATGATGGAATACTTCCGTAGTCATAAACTGCTGAACGAGCAATATTGAAGCTTTTGAACTCTTGATAATCCTCGCTTCTGTTCCACGCAAGATAATCAACAGCAAACACACAACTGCAAAGCACCAGCGTTGCAAGACAAACCGAAACAAAAGGCTTCCATATTCTTGTTCCTTTTTCGTTTACAAGCCTTACGATAATAATCAGAGCCATTATAGGCAGCAGCAAATAGAACGCCTTTGAGCGTATTGCAAAGGAAAACGCTGCGCAGATTGAAGCGAATATAATATGACCTTTGTTTTTGTGTGCAGGCATTTCATAAAGCAGAGCAATTGCACCTGTTCCCATAAATGCCGAGGTCAGTGTAAACTGCGGAATACAGATATATTTTCTGATTAAAAACAAAAATGCCAGTACATATATACACACGCCTAAAAGCGTATACTTTTTTAAATATGCCTTTTTCACAATGTAATAGCAGAAAATACAGCTAGGCACAAACATACATATAATTGTGAAAAGCCCGTACCAAGGAATCTGTGTTGTAAGGCTGTACAAGCCCGAAAGCATAAGCCCGATAGGATAACGCATAAATACGATATCTGCGCTCGGTGTTCCTGTATAGGCTCCCGACACAATTGTCATCATACGATAGTCATCGTTTGTGTACCAGACAGGCGGATAAATTGCTATGACCAAAAGGAAAGAAAGCAAATTGAACACCACTGAAAACAGCAGAATTAATCTTATTGAATTTTTCTGATTACTGTTCTGTTGTGTATTCAGTCTGTTCAACAGCTGCACCTTCCATTTCAAAGTGTTTATATTTTGTAATGCTTTTCTGTTTTCTGCGCTTTATGTTTCTGATTAGCAAGGCTGTAACCAAGCCGATAATAAAGCCTGAGAACAGAGCGACCGACACATATGTAAGCAACTGCAAATCAGTATGCTTTTCTGTGAACATAGCGGTTTCATACTGACATCTCAATGTATAATAACTGCTTGTGCCGTATTTTTCCGACGTTACAACTATTGTTATATAAACAGGCTCGTCAGCCCTCATAACTGTGTTTCCGATAACCTGTGCCACATTACTTCGGTCAGCGGGATAAGCCTGAACATCAAGCTTATCTATAGACGCAGGTACAATAACATCGTAAAACGACTGTTGCTGTCTGAAGGCAGGCATTTCAACTGCACCGCCGTTGATTTTTATGCTTGCAAGCAGTGCGTTTTCATTAATTGCAGATACCGTTGATGATTTTCTGTATAATCTGAGCTTGTAATTTTTGCTTGTCCCGTCAGTTTCACATACCTTGAGCTTGTAATCCGTGCGTTTACCCTCGGGAAGCGTGCCGTCCTCATTAAGCTCACTAAGACATTCAACCTCAACAACGGCATCCTTGTTCGCAGTTTTCCAGTTGACGCCTGCAGCCTCAAAGCTGTCAATCTTATTTTCAAGTATCGCATAGTAAGTGGAATGGAACTTATCAAACTGCGGAGAAAATATACCGTTTTCAACATCAAGATATGTCAGTCCGACTGTATCAAAGAAAATATTAAGCGTGTATTTTTCGTCGCTGTACTCGCCGTTCGGGTCAGTTACCTTGATGACTACAACGTTGTCGCTTTCTCTGACAAGCCTTTTTTCACCGTTCATTTCGTATTCAAAGCGTTGGTTGTTAAGCTCAACGGTTATGTTCAGGTTCTCCTGAAATTCCCTCAGGTAAACACTGTATGTGTAATTTCCTGCCTTGAAATCGGTTGTGAACGTTCCGCCTTCAACGGTAATGCTCTTCACCATTGATTTAATGTATTGAGTTGCCGGTTGAGTGCTGCTTTCAACTGCATACGCATTTATTGCAAAAGAAAATGCAAGTATGAAAACAAACGCAAATGATAATGTATTTTTGATTAATTTTTTCAAATTTTACGCTCCTTTATGCTATACCGCTGTAAAAACATATAAAAGTCCTATATACTTTTACAGCGGTACCCCCGAAAAGAGGTACCGCAGTGTAAAATTATTGTTCCGTCTGTTTATTTTTCAGACTTTCTTTTTCTGTATGCACACAAGCACACCATTGCTGACATAAGCAATACCAAAAGGATTGCACCGCTTGATACGCTGCCTGTCTGTACAGCTGTGCCGGATGCAGATTTTATTGTGTCGGAGCCTGAGGTCGAAGAAGTTGCGTCTTGAGCCGTTGGGTTGGAAGGAACTGTGGTCGGCTCTTCAACTGTTGGTTTTGGCGGAGCTGTTGTCGGCTCTTCTGTAGATGGCTCATCTGTTGTGCTGCCTTCTGCAACAGCGTAGTCAGGGTCATTTTCGTTGAGGGTTACATATGAAGCGCCTACTGTATTAAAATGCTCGAGAGAAACAGTTACAACATTCAGAGTGTACTGAGTTGTTTTATATTCCGAAGTAGGCTTCTGAGTGTAGTTTACCGTAAGTCCCGTAACATCAGAGCCGTCCTCGGGAATCTTGATAAATATACACTTGTTAGCGTCAACATAAATATCAGGCTCACTGCCCTCGGCAATAAGGTCAGCACTGGTTTTATCGTCAAACTTAAATTCATCATAGCCCTCAAGAGTCATAAAGCCTGCCGAACCGTCTGCACCCTGATTTGCAAGTATGCCTAATCTTTCGGCTTTTTCCGTAGTATATACAGTTATGATTTTGTTTTTGTTATCAACCAGACCGAAGCCTGTAGTAATCTGAGAGCTGTCGCTGAAAGAACCGTCGCTTTCAAGAATACGGTGGTAGGTTCTCAAATCAACACGCTGGAGTACGGAGATTTTTTCAGTCTGAAGATAGTTAGAATAACCCTTGTTATCAAGAAGTGTATAAACTGTATTTTCATTGTTGTTTGTTAAAGTCGGATACAGATTAGGAATTTCGCCGTTGTCTATATTCTGATACCAAGCCTGTGTTCCGTCTGTAACCTTATGGTTGAGCAGGTATGCAACCTCGCCCGACTTGAATTCATCAAAGGTTTTCGCAGTTGCCGTTGCCCCTGATTTGCCGTCGCTGCCGAAAGCGAGGGTTGTTGAACTGTCAAGATAATAGTTGTTGTCAATATTGCTTGCAGTGTAATTTCGTGCCCAGCCGATAATTGCTCCGCAATATTGTGTACTTTCGCCGTTGCTGACTTTTCCGTAGTTGTAACAATCTTTGATTGTGGGATTTGAATTGTTTACATATCCCAGAATACCGCCTGTGTATGCACCTGCTTCTGATGTTGTTACAGTACCGTGATTTGCGCAGTTGCTGATTCTTGCACCGGCATTTGTGTAGCCTACAATACCGCCGATACAGTCAGTGGAATTCTTAATATTCATAGTACCGTAATAAAGGCATTTATCAACAAATGTTTCATTGTTTTGGATACCGCCTACAACACCGCCGATATGGTGAAGCACTCCGTCTGTATTTGAAATATTTACATATGAAGTAACATTTTTTATTGCAGCACCGTCTGCATATCCTACTGCACCGCCAATCATATCGCCATCTGCAGAAAGAGTTATATTACCTTTAACGGTGAAGTTCTTGATTGTTCCCGACGTTTTTCCGAACAATCCGGAATATGTTGAAGTGTCCGTAATATTAAGGTTTGAAATTGTATGATTATCTCCGTCAAATGTACCGACAAAGTTCATTATCGGCGACCATTCACGGTTTTCAAGGTTAATATCCTTAACAAGAACAGCGTTTGCACCTGTATTCTGAGCGTCAAAATCAGCGTGAGTGCTGTCACCGTTTACAAGGGAAGTAAACCAAAAGAGATTTCCGGCATTGGTGATTTCGTAAACGCCGTCGCTGTTAAGCGTTGCAGACTGATACTGACCGCATATTGTGCAGAAGCCGTTATCGTTGAACTTGTGACCTGAAGGATCATCACTTAACTCATAGTTGCTGTATATCTTACTTTCACTGTCACAGGTATAACCGTAGTAAACCGTTCCGCCGTCAAATACGGGATAATCATCGGGAGTTTTTCCGTTGTCAATGTTCTGATACCACACCTGAGTACCGTCCGTAACCTCGTGGTTGAGCAGGTATGCAACCTCGCCCGAAGCGAACTGTGCCTCTGACTTTTTCGTTGCTAATGAATCCGGATTGCTGATATCTGCAAAAGAATCTCCGATAACTTTATCGCAGGAAACGTCAAGATAATAGTTGTCACTTATATTGTAGGAAATATTATGCTTGTCTATACAGCCGATAATTGCACCGAAACAGCTGTCAGGATCTTCCTTCTGAGAACCTCCCAGCTTTGAATAATTGTAGCAATTTTCAATGGTTACGGTGGTTCCTTTTTGAATACCGAGGATTCCGCCGGCATCAGCTATAGAATTATCGGTATTAATTGTGCCCACGTTTGCACAGCTTTTAATCACTACTCCTTCTTTAGCGCTGCCTACAATACCGCCGACATACGGTCCGCAATAAGTGAGATTCAGAGTTCCTCCGAACATACAGTTCTCGATTGTAGTTTCATTTGTTCCCACCGAGCCGACAATACCGCCGACATTTGGAATTATATTATCTTCATTTGAATTTGAAATGGCGACATATGATGTGATATTTGTCAGACTGCCGCCGTTTGCATAGCCCACTGCTCCGCCTGCGTGCTTAATTTTTAAGGATTCAGTAAGAGAAAAATCTCCGCTGACGGTAACGTCCTTTATCTCTGCATTTTCAATATATCCGAAAAGACCGCAGTAATCAAAATTTTCGAATTTCAATCCCTCAATTTTATGGTTGTTACCGTTAAACACTCCTTTGAAGGGATGCTTGGAGTTTCCTACAGGACTGAGCTTACCCTCGTAGCCTGTCATATCAATATCGGCACACAGATTTGCGGTTGTATCCGGATTAACTCCGTTGTTCATATCATTCGAAAAGCTTATAAGGTCTTCGGGAGTCCAAATATCATATTCTCCTTCATCCGATACTACTTTAAATTCAAAGGTAGTATTTGAATACGGCATAGGATAAGAAAATGTGTAATATTCTCCGTCTGTTTTCAGAATGTCAATATCGTCGCTGTCAAAAAGGACAGTTTCGGTTGAAGTGCTGTTATTTCTGATGCATTTCAGCGATTCAACACAGTAGCCGTCATCAACCTTGAATTTGATTGTGAGCATTTTACCCGAAGTGATATTGGCTGACGGAGAAGCGTCGCCGCTTGTTGTGTCAATGATTATATTACCGTCGCTGTCGGTAACGCTTGCCTCTAAATGTGCGGGAATTTTAAATGTAGCCTTCTGCTTGTATTCATCGCTGTTGTTTGCAAGAACTACCGAATAACTATATTTATCGCCGCCTTTATCAGATTGGAAAGCCTCAGCGGAATACTCCTTGGTTGATACATCAGAGCCGGACACTGCTGTATCGCCTTCGATAACCCAGAATTTCTCGTAGGTAGTGTCAAAAAGTGCAGTCGTACCGTATTCATATTTTGGAGTCATAAAAAGGATTGTGCCGCTT
>CAMBNE010000053.1 GCA_945868935.1 uncultured Clostridia bacterium | reverse complement strand
TTTGAAGTTGCAACAGTTGTATCGACAACAAACTATTGCAATATTTGCGCAAAGGTTTTATAATATATTTAATTTTTATCATCATATTTTTAACAGATTAAAATTCGGGGTAATAAAATGGACGCTAAGGCATTTTGGAATGTGATAGGAGATTATAATCAGCAAACAATTGTTATTCAGTTGATATTGCTTGCTTTTATAGCTGTTGCTGTAATTTTATCTTATGTAAGCAGAATTAAGTATTCAGCAAAACTGATATTAGGAATTGCAAATCTTTTTATTGGCGTTGTGTTTTTCGGTTATTACGGCACTGAACCGATACAGAGATTTTTTGCGTTGCCTTTATATCTGATTTGCGGCTTCTTATTTATATACGAGAGCGTACATAATAAAAACGATACTCTCGAAAAACCAAATCCATTTCAGATAACGTTGATTGCGCTTTACTGCCTATATCCTTTGATATCGTTTGCATTAGGAAACACGTTCCCTGAAATGGTAACACACGTTATGCCCTGTCCGATTGTCAGTTTAAGCATAGCAGTATATTCGGGATATAGGCGAAAGAATAAATTGTTGCTTGCACTGTTGACTATATGGGGATTGACGGGAATTAAATCCGTAATTTTCAATGCTTATGAAGATATTATTCTTTTATTATGCGGAATATACGGCCTGTATATTTTAGCAAAAGAAATACGTTCATCAAAAACTATTAAGTAAGTCGTTACTTCCGAATGGCTCAACAGTGTATGATTAAAGCTCATTTGATTTAAATTTTATCAAAGACAGGAAAAATTATGATAAATCAGATTAACTCAGGTAACGGCTTTGAACGCCGAAATCATTTCATAAATTCAAACGAAAACAACTTTACATATTATGAAAATAACACTCCGTCCCATAGGAAAAGAGAGCTTGTGCTGACACTGCTTTATTTTCCGGTTTCTATTCTCTTTATGGAGCTTGTGGTAAAGCTTTCGGTCGGATTTTCACTTGTTGACGGTGTACTTTTTACCGCATTATTTTCTCTTGTTCCTGCCTGCGTGCTGACTGTTGTTTCGTCAATCTTCAAAAACGGTAGAATCAACAGGCTGATTGCCTGTATTCTTACGGCGATTCTTGCAATCTGGTACAGTGCGCAGATTGTGTATAACAACGTTTTCGGAACATTCTTTGTCATCAACAGCATTTCAAGGGGCGGTGCAGGACAGGCGCTTAACTCCGTTGATATGATTTTTACGGCTATAAAAAGCAGAATATTTTTTATTTTGCTTATGTTTTTGCCGCTTGTGTTCTGTATAATTTTTGGCAAAAGGCTTTCAATGTTCAACAAATCGAAAATCTCCGTAAAAATTATCCTGATTTGCACCGCAGTAGCTTTTCAGGTAATAGGTATGCTGAGCGTAAATATTGACAAAGCTTCGTCAAACACAAAAAGCTCATATAACCTTTATCACGGTGAGCTTCAGCAGAACGCCGCCTGCGAAAAATTCGGACTTTTTACAATGCAGAGGCTCGACATAAGCCGTATGATTTTCGGCTACAAATCAAATATCCGCAAAACCGAAAGCACCGAGCCTGCAACAACCACGTCACCTGCTACGGCAGATACACCCGACAAAAAGGTTAAGGCGCAGATTATAGAAACGGATTTTGGTAAACTGGCGGAAAAGACCGATAACGATGATTTAAAATCGCTCTATGATTATTTTTCAGGCGAAAAGCCGAGCTATACTAATGAATATACGGGAATTTTCAAGGATTACAACATAATTTTCATAACGGCAGAGAGCTTTTCACAGTATGCAATTGACAAGGAATTAACGCCTACCCTCTACAAAATGTACAGCGAGGGCTTTCAGTTTGATAACTATTACTCGCCTGCGTGGGGAGTGAGCACAACCGACGGCGAGTATGCAAACCTGACAGGACTTACGCCGAAGTCGGGTGTGTGGAGCTTTTCGCAGTCTGCCGAGGATAACGTGAGCTTTCCATTCACGCTCGGAGAACAGAGCCGTACAAACGGTTACGAGCAGGTGAGGGCATATCACAACCACACCTACGATTACTACGACCGTGACAAGTACCTTACAAATATCGGCTACGATTATTCGGCTATAGGCAAGGGACTTGACCTTGGCGAAGACGTGTGGCCTAATTCCGATTTGAAGATGATGCAGAAAACCGTTGACGATTACATAAACGCCGACAGCTTCAGCGTTTATTATATGACAGTAAGCGGTCACGGAGGGTATTCCTACAACACAATCAGTCAGCGCAACGCCGATTTGGTGAAGAATCTGAAATACAGCGACGAGGTCAAGGGCTACCTTGCGGCGAATATTGAGCTTGACAAGGCGCTTGAGTACCTTTTTGACAGGCTTGAAAAGGCAGGAAAGCTTGACAATACTGTTATTTGCCTGACAACCGACCACTATCCGTATTCGCTTGACGAGTTCAACGGACTCGACGAGCTTGCAGGCCACAAGGTTGACACTGTTTTTGAAAGATACAAAAATTCGTGGCTATTGTGGAGCGGCTCAATGGAAGAGCCTGTAAGTGTGAAAACGTACTGCTCAAGCTTAGATGTTCTGCCGACTCTGCTCAATATGCTCGGCTTTGAGTACGACAGCCGAACGATTATCGGAACAGATGTTTTTGGCGGCAAGGAGCCGTTTGTTGTCTTTGCAGACAGAAGCTGGATTTCGCAGAACGGTATGTACAATGCAAACAGCGGAGAATACACCGCTTTTGAAAATGCCGCTGAAAAGGACGACATTGACTCGCTCAACAACAAGTGCACAAATATGTTTACCGTTTCAAGAATGATACTTGATTCTAACGTCTACGCCGAAATTTACGGCGACACACATATAAAAGGAAAATAAAGCAAAATAAAGGAAGTTATTAATGAAAAGAAAGCTTGCAATTTTTGGCATCATACTTATTTTTATTGCAGGAGTAGGAGTAATGAGTTATCCTCTGGCGAGCTCTGTTATCAATAACATTGACAGCAGAAACCACGTTGAGGAGTACACAAAGACAACAAAGCAGATGTCCTCAGAGGAAAATCTTGAGATGTTTAAGCAGGCGGAGAAATATAATCACAGCCTGACAAACAACGTAATCATTACCGACCCGTTTGACGAAAAAGCTTATAAAAAAATCGGAGCGGATTATGATGACGCTCTGAATGTGGACGGCAACGGACTGATAGGATATATTGACATTCCGAAAATCAACGTGTATCTGCCGATTTATCACGGTACGACGGAGGATATTCTTGCCAAGGGCGCAGGTCATCTGCAAAATACCTCACTGCCAATCGGCGGAGAAAGCACTCATTCGGTAATTTCCGCTCACACAGCATATCCGGGTGAAACGTTTTTTGACTATCTTACGGATATGGAGGAGGGCGATGAATTTTACGTTCACATTCTTGACAGGGTGTTAAAATATGAAGTAGACAGCATTAAGGTTGTTCTGCCTGAAGAAACCGACGATTTGAGGGTAGTCAAGGGTGAGGACTACGTCACGCTTCTGACCTGTACGCCGTACAGCGTCAACACCCACCGACTGCTCGTAAGAGGAAAAAGGGTTGAATATGACGACTCAAAGTACATTACTACGGGTGCGAGCGCCGCAAGCTTCGGTGACGACGGAATATTTTTCCTCGGTTATAAAATCCCATACTGGGCGGCGGCACTGATTGTTGTCGGATTTGTTGCGATTGTGGTCATAACAGTAATAATCTGTTTAAGACGCTCAAAGAAGAAAAAGCGTCACGCTGATAAAAACAAAAACAAAGACATTACCGAAACACAGGACGGTGGTTGATTTTGTGGAGAAAAATACTCACAGGCGTTGCAATTGTAATGCTCGTTGCAGGCATAGGTCTGTTTATGTTTCCGATTGTGTCAAACTTTATCGGAATTCAGATTGCAAACTCCGAAACGGAAAAATTTGACAGTCAGCTTGAAAACCTTGTTGACGACGGACTGACTTACGATGACGCACACGAACAGGGAAAAATAGACGATGAGGGCTATCTGATTGACGAAAACGACAACAGAACATCGGACAATCCCGTTATGTTCAAGGCTGACCTCGACAGGCTTTACAAGGACAGCGTGGAGTACAACGAAAACCTGAAGACAAATCAGAGCTCACTGCTTATTGACGATTATGCTTATGCTCAGCCGTCGCTTGATTTGAGCAGTTACGGAATAAGTGACGGAATTTACGGCTATGTTTCGGCTGAGTCAATCAATATGAAGCTGCCGATTTACCTTGGTGCAAATGATGCGACTATGAGCTACGGTGCGGCTCACCTGACATACACCTCACTGCCTCTCGGCGGAAAAAACACCAACACCGTGCTTGCAGGACATACGGGCTATATCGGCAGAATTTTCTTTGATAATCTGCGGAATCTGCAAATCGGCGATGAGATAAAGCTGAGAAATTACTGGGACACCCTTACGTATAAGGTGGTTGAAACAAAAATCTGTAAGCCGAATCAGTCGCAGGATATTTTCATAAAAAAAGACAGGGATTTGCTGACGATGATTACCTGCATTGCAAACAACAGCGGCGGGTTTGACAGGTATTACGTTATTTGTGAGAGAACATTTTAAAATAAAAAGATAAAGATTTGTTTCCACATATCAAAGCATTAAGCTTCAGGAGTTTTGAGAATGAGAAAAATTGTATCATTACTTATTTCAATTCTGATTGTTACATCACTTATTCTGACTGTTTCAGCATATTCGGATGAAGATTTCATAAACGGCGATGTAAACCTTGACGGACAATTATCCATAGATGACGCAACGGAAATCCAGAAGAAACTGGCAGATACTGTTGTTTTTTCTGAACAACAAAAGAAATTAGCTGATTTTAATCTTGACGGAGAAATAAGTATTATTGATGTCACTAAGATACAGAAAGTAATCAGTAATCTTGAAGAAATGCCAAGCGAAAGCACCTCGCCGACATCAGCAACAGCACCTGCGAAAGATTATGTTACGCCTGACGAGTTCAATTTAGCTGCTGAAACGCCTGACGAAATGCGAATTTTTCAGAATGTACTTGACGCTGCTGCTAATAGAGGAGTACCCGTTAACCTTGAAGGAAGAACATATTACATATACACATCCGAAGCAAGATGTGAAATTATGAATGGAACTCTCAGGATTATGCCAAGCTCAAGTCTGGTTCTGACCGGTGATAATGTTTCTTTAAAAAATGTTAATATTTCCCGTTGGTGGGATGGTGACGGTTATGAAAACGGCGATGTAAGATTACATCTTACAAATGGATGTGTCATTGAAAACTGCAATTTTTCATCACAAACCGGTTGCCCGAGTATTTTCTGTAATACATCAGCTGTCAACACAACAATAAAGAATTGTACCTTCAGCGAGGGATTCGGAATACTCTTTAATGACGGCAATGCGGAAAACAGAAAGTATAATGATGTACTCTATACAGATACAATCGGAAAGGGACTGATTGTAGATAATTGTGTATTCAATACTGACGGAAAAGCCGTACAATATGCAGGTGATAACATTGAAGTGAACACTCCTAATTGCAGGTTTTCCGATGTGCAGGTGACAAATTGTGTAAGCTATGGAGCTAAAACGAGTCCGAATGTCGGTATCGGTTTTGGCTTTGCTCAGGTTGACAACATTGTATGCTCGGAAAACAGTCTTTCAAATATAGAGGGTGCGGGTGCAATACATATGGAAGGCTGTACCAATGTAGAGTGCAAAAATAATGAAGTTAAAAATTCTATTTATGGTATTATGTGTTTATATACCAAAGGTGCCTTATATGACAGCAACACAATTGACGGATGTGAATATGGAATTCATTGTGTTTCACAATATCCCTACGGCTTTGACGAAGATATAAGTTTCTGCAATAATAATATTTTGAATTGCACATCAAAGCCGTTTTGGGGTTCGGGTTTAAAGAATTGTGAAATAGTTGACAATGTTTTTCAGACCGACTGTAATTATCCTTCTGCAATCATTCAAATACAGTACAGCAAGTCATACGAAACAAATAATGTGTCTGTTATCGGGAACACAATAGAATATACCGGCAGTTTTTCAGATAAATACTGGGCGTATATTGTCGGTACAGACTGTGTTTTGAATGATAATAAAATTGTAGGCGTAAAGCCGTCTGACTTTGTAAACAGCAGTAATCCGCTGATAAAAATCAAGCTTAATCTGCCGACAAATACTCCTATGTCAGATACGCTATATCTTGCAAGCAATTTAAACGGATGGAATCCTGCTGACAGTAATTATACTTTTACAAGGAATTCAGAAACAACTGCCGAGATAACGTTTATTTTGAATGAAAACATTGATGATGAAATTGAATATAAGATTACAAGAGGAAGCTGGGGCACAAGTGAATGTAATGCCGGCGGCTTGGGCAATGTGGGTGAATATGGTGCAATGAATCACACTCTTGATATTTGCGGAAGCGGATACGTTCAGACAGAAATAATCAATTGGACAGATTTTTACAAATAATCAGTAATTAATTTTAATAGGCTTTATGAGATAGCACACTGCTTGATTATAAATTATTGTCAATAAATTCAATATACGGCTTTTTGTTTACTGCGTTGTGATTTGACTTGTACCAAACGTATTCTTCCTTTAAACCTTGTTCAAGCGGAACGGTTGAATTCATAAGTTCGTACTGCTTTGAAACGTCAAGAGTGTATTCATAGTCGTAAAAGCAGAAATAACTGCGCTGATTAACTTCTTTGTCAACGCTTACGAATTGCGGAGTTTTACCGACCGCCTTGTAGCAGAGCGTTACCCAGTCCTTAATTGTGACGGTTTCTCTGTTGCCGAGGTTGAAA
>CAMBNE010000052.1 GCA_945868935.1 uncultured Clostridia bacterium | reverse complement strand
GAAATTATTTACTCGCTTACCGTACTTGACGGTGATATTTACAATGTCAGCGGTGAAAATTCAACTGCATCAACGGGTATGATTTCTGCGATTCTTCACGACATTTACGGAGAAAAAGCCGATATCGAGCTTACCGAAAACGGTGATTTTTACGGCTGTGCAATCAATGCCAACAAGATTTCGGAGCACGGCTGTGCACCCGTCATTAACCTTGAAACGGCTCTTGAGCTGTGTGTTATGAGCAAAATGCCCGACAACAGCGCAATGGCTCTTCCTCACAATCACGACGGCAGACTCAGCTCAATTCAGGAAATTCTGCTTGCCTATCTTCTTGAAGTTGACAGAATTTGCAAAAAACACAACATTAAATATTTTCTCGGCGGCGGAACTCTGCTTGGTGCAATCAGACATCACGGATTTATTCCTTGGGACGACGATGCTGACATTATGATGCTGCGTGAGGATTACGATAAGTTCTGCGCAATTGCAGCAGACGAAATGCCGCCGTCCATGACATTCCAGACAAACAAAAACGACAAAAACTGCTTTTATGAATTTGCAAAATTCAGGCTCAACGATACAACCTTTGCTACCGGCTTTGCAAAGGAACACAAGGATATGCACAACGGTCTTGCGTTTGATATTTTCTGCCACGATAAAACTGCAAATTCTAAGCTCGGTCAGAAAATTCACCTTGGAATGACTCTTTTTACACGTGCACTCGTTTTTAATAAATGGAACAACCGCAAGGCAGAAAACGGCAGTAAAATCCAGTCTTTCATCACAAATCTCTGCAAGGCTGTATTCCCTATCAGATTCAGTCTATGGCTTGAAAACAAGACTTTGAGTTTCTTTAAAAGAAAAAAGAACGCAAAATATCTGTACGACGGAATGGGACGAAATGTTTACAACGGAAGTTTTCCGATTGAATATCTTGATGAAGTTATTTATTTTGATTTTGAGGGATATGAACTGCCTGTTCCAAAGGAATATGACAAATATCTGACATTTTTATACGGCGATTATATGGAGCTTGCACCGCTTAGCACAAGGCTTGGCTGTCACGAAATCAAACTTTGCGACATCGGCAAATACGATGGATTTAAAATAAATTCTACGCACAAGAAATAAATTTAAATGTCCTTGCGGATTGTTAAATAAAAAGTACAAATTGCAATTGACAATCCGCTTTTTATTTGATATAATAATTTGCGTGTTAATGGCACACATGGGTTAAGCTGAACAGTAAAATTTATTTGAAAGTAAGCTCCGTCTCGGATTTATTTCTTTGCCGTGTAAAAATTAAAGGAATTTTTATTTGCAGGTATGGCGGAATTGGCAGACGCGCATGGTTCATGTCGCACCACTTCGGTGTAAATTCATTTCAGCATCTATATCCTGCAAATTGTGGATTAAGCACTTAGCTCCACCTCGGTTCTCAACTCTCAACCGTGTAAAAATTCAGAGAGAAAAATTAAATATGCGGATATGGCGGAATTGGCAGACGCGCATGGTTCAGGTCCATGTGAAAGCAATTTCATGCAGGTTCAAGTCCTGTTATCCGCACCAAGAATCTGCGAAGAATTTTCTTCGCAGATTTAGTGTTTTAAATGCCGTATTAACTCAGTTGGATAGAGTGCCCTTCCCAAAAAGGGGATGTCGCGGGTTCGAGTCCCGCATACGAATATTTTCATCGTTTAGATGTTCAGATAAAAGTCCGATAAAATCGGGCTTTTTTATTTATTCCTTTTTTAAAAATATGTTCCTTTTAATTGTTAAATAATACTTTTCAGAATATTTCTTTAACTCTTCACTGCAACAACTGTCCTTGCTTCTGCTTAAATCCATTAAACACGATTCCGGTTCAAAAGTTTCAGGGATTTCACGATGGAAATCCCTGTATTAATCAAAGGCCTCTTTATGTTGCTTTGAAGGCGTTGCTATTAGCTTTTATTCATTTCTGTTTAGCAAATCAATTACTTTTTTTGTCATCGGGATTTGCACAGACCGGCTGTTTATATAATCATTTCAATATAAAAAGCCAGTAAAAGATTTAGCCTGTCCTCGAGCGTTTTCATTTCATTTCCGAGGATTTTCTTCACCTTTGCAAGCTGATAATTGATAGTATTACGGTGAACGAAGGTTTCCTCGGCAACCTTCTGAACACTTCCGTCATACTCAAGATACATACGCAGAAATCCCATATAGTCAGTACCGTTTTCATTGTCGTAGCTTTTAAGCTTCATAAGATTTTCTGCGTAAAAAGATTTAAGCACTTCAATATTATCAACAGCGAGAAGTATTTTTTTCATTCCCATTTTGTCATAGTAGGAAGGTGAAATCTTTTTCTTCTGCGATACAACAAACAGTCTTGAGGTAATCTGATAGTTTTTTGAAAGCTCGGACAATTTTCCTGCTGTCATACCAACGCTTATGCATATTTGCTTTATTGAAAGGTGGTTGTACTGCAAAGCCTGTATATCGCTCACAAGGTGTTCAATTTCTTCGGGATTAAAGCCGTTTAAAACATAATAACTTATCATATCAACCTTGAAACCGCCCCAAGGCTTTTTGTATGAATGAATGAGTCGTTCGATTCTGTCCTCCGCTTTGCTGACAGGTGAACCGTCTGCCATTTCAGCTTTTACGGCTACCATACAGCAGTTCAAATCAGAATCAAAATTGTGACACTCTAAAACCGGTATGTATTTTTCTGCGTCACCCGGAAAAAAGACAATATTCCGCAAAGCCTGACTTATATCCTCTTCTTCCCTCTCGTTAAGGATTATACGGTTGCAGAAGTCACGTGAAATATCGACTATTCGTGTTTTCCAAGGAATATCCATCAAAGGAAAATTAAGCTTGTTGCAGTAATCAACAACTTCTTTTGGGATTCCTGTAATGTACGGTCCTATGTTAAGAACAAGTCCGCTGACCTGTTTTTGAATCAGATTTTTTACAAAAGGCAAGAGCCAGTCCGAATTACGATTTGCAATGCCGGTTGTAAAAATCAGCTCTCCGCCGTGAAGAAAGTCTCTTACCTCAATATCCTCAACGGTGTGTACCCATTGCACTATGTTTGACATTCCTCCGCTTCCTGCAATCACCCTCATTCCGTAAAGATAGCTTGCAGTTTCACACAATGAACGAAGTGTTACAGCCATAAAATCCCGCCTTTGCTTAACATCTTTATATAGCCGTTGAGCCTGCCCCGTTTTTTGCGAAGCAGGCTTGAGCTTATTTAATACCGAATTTAATCTTTACTGCGTCGGCTATTATGTCGGCGCATTTTTCTTTGCTTATTCTTGAGGTGTTAAGGAACATATCATAATTGAGCGAATCACGCCAGTTCTGCCCTCTTGTATAATATTTATAGTAGGCAGTTCTGTATTTGTCCGTTCGCTTTTTCATATCCCTTGCACGCTCCTCCGAAACGTACACCCTGCTTCTTATGAGGTTAACACAATCCTGAGTGTAAGCCTCAACAAATACGCTCAAAACATTCGACTTTTCACGCAGTATGTAATCGGCGCATTTTCCTACAATAATGCAGGACTGGGTGTTGGAAAGCTCCTCAATGATTTTCGCCTGAATATTGTATAAATTTATGTCAGACACAAACGCCCTTGATTCGGGGCGCAAAACATTCGTTGTAGGAAGCTTTGTCAGCGACTTTACAAGATAGTTTCCGTGAAGCTTTTCGTCAACCTCAACAAACTCGCTTTCGTCAATTCCGCTCGCCTGAGAAGCCATTGTGAGAATCTGGCGTTCATAGTACGGAATACCGAGCTTTTCCGAAAGAATAGCCGCTATCTCCTTGCCTCCGCTTCCGAAGCTTCGGGCAATGGTAATAATGTAGTTGTTCATATCAATCACCAAACATATCAGTCTGTGTTATCACACTTGAGCACTGCATTGAGCAATACTGATGCGCCCTTTGTGCAAAGCTCGGTTGAGGTGAATTCGGGTTCGCAGTGTGAATGGCCGTCCTTTGAGGGTACAAAAATCATTGTTGTCGGGAGCATATAAGATGCAAACTGGGCATCGTGACCTGCACCGGAATTGATTTTCTGGTTTGAATAGCCGAGCTCATCTGCCGACTCCTGAACAAAATCAACAAGCTGTTTGTCGTAGTAAACCGTATCTCTTGTCCACGCTACCTCGTAATCTACAGAACACTTTGCAACCTCTTTCGGCATATTCTTTATAACGTCAACAACCTGCTCAATCACCTTCGGGTCCTCGTGTCGTGCGTCAATTGAGAACTCAATATAGTCGGGAATTACGGTGTGAACGTTGGGGTGACAGAGGATTTCACCTGTTGTATATACAAGCTCGGGGTCAAGCTTGTCAAGCTCTTCGTGAAGATAGGTAAGCACCTGAGCCGCTGCAAACAATGCGTCGTGACGGTACTTCATAGGAGTTGTGCCTGCGTGGTCTGCCTGACCTGTGATTTTGATTCTGTAGTTAATCATTCCGAGTACGCAGGTTACTACACCGATGTCGTTATTTGCCGCCTCAAGAATCGGTCCCTGCTCAATATGAAGCTCAAACATAGCCTTGTAATCCTTGGGATTAAGTCTGTTATTTTCATCGCCCTTGTAGCCGGAGCTTTCAAGAGCCATTTCAAAGGTCTTTGTCGGGTCAAGAATTGACTTTGACGCAAGCATATTTTCCTTTTTGAAATTCTTTGCAATATCTGCGGGAAGATAATCGTAGCATACAACGCCCGAACTCATCATTGCAGGCGGATAGAGAGAGCCTTCCTCGTTCGTCCAAATCATTGCAACAAGGTTGTGCTTGTGAGTGATATTTTCAGCGGCTACGGTTTCAAGCACCTCCATTGCTCCCATAACGCCGAGAATACCGTCGTAGTTACCGCCGTTCTTAACAGAGTCGCAGTGAGAAGCCATTACAATTGCAGGAAGCGAGGGGTCTGTACCTTTTAAAGTTGCATAAAGATTAGCCATATCGTCCGACTTGATTTCTGCACCGATTGCTGTCATTCTCTTGATAAACTCCTCCCTTGCCATTTTTGCTTCGGGAGAAAGCGAATATCTGGTAATTCCGCCGTGCCCTGCATCACCGAACTTGCTGAAGGTTGAAATTTTGTCCTGCATTCTGTCTTTACTGCATTCATACATAATTTTTGCACCATCCTTGATATTAATTCTTATTTATTTTCTTGCCCGCAGAAATTGCACCAACGGGACATACTATTTTACATAAGTGACAGCCTACGCATTTTTTGCCGTCAAGAATCGGCTTGTTGTCAGCGTTCATTTTAATTGCCTGATGACCTCCGTCATAGCAGGAAAGAACACATCTTCCGCAGCCGACGCATTTTTCTCTGTCAAATTTCGGAAAGCATATATAGCTTCTGTCAAGGTCATCGGCAGGAATGATTTTTTCATTTGCCTTTCCGATAAAATCATAAACCGAGTTAAATCCCATCTCTGACATATAGCGTTTCAATCCGTCAATAAGGTCATCAATAATACGGTAACCGTACTGCATAACCGAGGTCGTAACCTGAACTGTTGAACAGCCCATTGAGATAAATTCCGCCGCATCACGCCACGTTTCTATGCCGCCCATTCCGCTTATCGGAATGCCTTTGAGCTTCTCGCTGGAAGCCATTTCGTTGATAAAGCGAAGTGCAATCGGCTTTACAGCCTTTCCCGAATAGCCGCCCACCGAGGAATAACCGCCTACATTTGGCGAAGAAACAAATGAACCGAGATTTACGTTCATTACGCTTTTAATCGTATTGATTGCCGCTAATCCGTCTGCACCTGCATTTATTGCCGCAATTGCAGGCGGAAGCATTGAAGTGATATTCGGAGTCATTTTTGCAAGAATCGGGAGCTTTGTTCCCTTTCTGACAGCCGCTGTATATTCTGCAACAAGCTCGGGATTAATTCCGACGTCACTGCCGAGTCCCTCGCCCACCATCTGCGGGCAACTGAAATTACACTCAATTACGTCGGCACCGTATTCTTCACAAAGAGAGGCAAGCTTCGTCCACTCCTCGTCATTTCTGCCCATAATTGAGGCAATTATTACTTTAGTGGGATAATTCTTTTTAAGCTTCCTGAAAAAATTAAGGTTTTCTTCAAGCGTATGTGTTGAAATCTGCTCAATGTTTTTAAAACCAACAAATGAAGTATCTTCCTTTTCGAGCTCGTCAAAACGTGGAGATGCCTCATTCGGAACAAACATTCCTATCGTTTTGAAAGCAACGCCTGCCCAGCCCATTTCAAAAGCCTTTGCTACCATTTCGTAGTTACTGCCGACAACCGAGGAAGAAAGGAAAAACGGATTTTCACATTTCACTCCGCACAAATCGGTTGAAAGGTCAACTTTCTTCGGCTTTACATATTCTCGCTCGCTTATCAGTGACGCAAGCTTAGTAATGTCAATCGGAGTGTCAAACTTTCCTCTGTTGCAGGCTGAAACGCAGTCGCCGTCAATACAGTCGGCACATTCGTTATTTTTTAACAGAAATCTTGCACCGCTGATATTATCAAAATTTACACTGCGGATAATTCTGTCAATCGGCACACCTTTTTTACAGCTTTTTGCACACGGAGCGTTACTGCACAAAAGGCATTTACTGCTCTCGGTTTTCAGAATCAGGTTACTGTAGCTCATAAAATCACGCCTTTTTGTCGGGAAGTCGCTTCACAAATTTACCGTTGCCGGGAGTTCCTACAAAGTCGCCGTTATCGTAAACAAGACTACCTCTTAAGTAGGTCTGAACGGGATAACCGTGCAGTTTTTTGCCCTCCCAGATTGTGTGGTCGTAGTCGGAATGCATATTGTTTACGCTGATTGTAAAATCCTTGTCTTTGTCGTAGATTACAATATCAGCGTCCTTGCCGACTTCAATTGCACCTTTTTCGGAACAGCCGAAGATTTTAGCAGGATTTGTCGAGC
>CAMBNE010000051.1 GCA_945868935.1 uncultured Clostridia bacterium | reverse complement strand
TCTGTTTGCAATTGTTGTTGTAAAACAGCTTTTCGGCGGAATCGGTCAGAACTTTGCAAACCCTGCAATCACCGCAAGAATCGTGATGATGACTGCGTTTTCGGGCACTATGACAACGTGGACCTTCCCCGACGCTTCGTCAAGTGCAACTCCGCTTGCGCTTATGTCAAAGGGCGAGCTTGACTCACTTCCCTCCTACCTTGATATGCTGTTCGGTGTTCGCGGCGGCTGTCTGGGCGAAACCTGCACAATTGCTTTGCTTGCAGGCGGAATTTACCTGATTGCAAGAAAGGTAATTACATGGCACACACCCGTTGCATTTATCGGCACAGTGCTTGTTATGTCGCTGATTTTCGACAAAGCTCCGCTCTATCAGCTTATGTCGGGCGGTCTTATCATCGGCGCATTCTTTATGGCTACCGACTATGCAACAACTCCCTGCACAAAGTGGGGCAAGATAATTTTCGGCGTAGGCTGCGGTCTTATCACAATACTAATCCGTTTCTGGGGCGCATCTCCCGAGGGTGTTTCGTACTCGATTCTGCTTATGAACATCTTTACGCCCTACATTTCAAGGCTTACACGCTCAAAGCCTCTTGTGGGAGGTAGCAAAAAATGAAAAAGAGTTTTAATGAAATAATAAAACCCGTTCTCGTGCTCGTCTGCATCTGCCTTGTTGTATCGGCTCTGCTTGCCTACATCAACTCGGTGACTTCGCCGATTATCGCAAAAGCCGAGCAGGAAAAGACCGAGCAGGCTATGTCGGAGGTGCTTTATGAAGCAGACGGCTTTGAAAAGCTCGAAATTGAAAATCTCCCCGACAGAGTAACCGAGGTTTACAGTGCAAATAACGGCGCAGGATATGTCTTTATGCTGACAACAAAGGGCTACGGCGGCGATATGAAGTTGATTTGCGGAATGGACGCAGACGGAGTAATTGTGCAGTGCAAAACGCTTTCACACTCCGAAACAAGCGGTCTTGGCTCAAAAACAGCCGAGGACGCCTACGCAAGCCAGTACACCGGAAAAACTGACGTCCTCTTAGACAGTGTTGACGCAATAACAGGTGCGACAATTTCTTCAACCGCATACAAAAACGCAATTGAGGACGCTTTCAAGGCGTACGATATGATAAAGGAGACAGGAAAATGAACAAAAGACAGAATCTTTTAAAGGGTATCATCAAGGAAAACCCTGTTCTTGTGCTTGTGCTCGGAACCTGCCCCACACTTGCGGTTACGACAAACGTAATGAGTGCGCTCGGAATGGGTGCGGCGGCTACGGTTGTTCTGCTCTGTTCAAACATCGTAATCTCCGCACTGCGCAAAGTAATCCCCGACAAGGTGCGTATTCCCTGCTACATCGTGCTTATCGCAGGCTTTGTAACAATGGTGCAGATGCTTGTAAAGGCGTTTGCCCCTGCGCTTGACGAGGCTCTTGGAATTTACCTGCCGCTGATTGTAGTAAACTGCATAATCCTTGGCAGAGCCGAAATGTTCGCAAACAAAAACAAGGTAATCGACTCGGCTATTGACGCTGTGGGAATGGGCGCAGGCTTTACGCTTGCACTGCTCTTGATGGCTACAATCCGTGAGGTGCTCGGCAACGGCACGTGGATGGGAATTGCAATTCCGATATTTTTCGACAACAACATTTCAATTATGACAATGGCACCGGGCGGATTCCTCGTATTCGGTATTTTAATCGCAATTGTAAATAAAATCTCGGGCGGCAAAAACGCAAAAAAGAGCTTTGGCTGTGCAGGTTGTCCGTCAGCCGAGGTTTGCAATAAAGCCTCCTGCGGTGAAAAGGAGGAAGCAAAATGACAAAATTCATTATAATTATGCTCTCCGCCGTTTTCGTAAACAACTATGTATTGTCAAGATTCCTAGGCATCTGTCCGTTCCTCGGAGTTTCCAAAAAGCTCAATCAGGCAACCGGAATGAGCCTTGCGGTAATTTTTGTAATGCTCATTGCAACGGCTGTTACGTGGCCGATACAGACGTATCTGCTCGACCCGAACAACCTCGGCTATCTTCAGACAATCGTCTTTATCCTCGTAATCGCCTCGCTCGTTCAGCTTGTTGAGATTATACTCAAAAAGTACATTCCCTCGCTCCACAAGTCGCTTGGTGTGTATCTTCCGCTGATTACGACAAACTGCGCCGTACTCGGCGTTACAATTCTCAACATTGACGAGGGCTACACATTCGCAGAATCAATGGTAAACTCGCTCGGAAGCGGACTGGGATTTTTCCTTGCAATGGTAATGTTCTCGGGCGTTCGCTCAAAGCTTGAGGGCGCTGACATACCGAAGGCTTTTCAGGGACTGCCCATAACGCTTGTTGCGGCTTCGATAACCTCGCTGTCCTTCCTCGGATTTTCGGGCGTTGTCGAAAACCTGTTTGCATAACGGAGGTGCGCTATGAATGAGATTTTAACTGCGGTTATCCCCGTTGTGATTATCGGCGCAATCTGCGCTGTGGTGCTTGCAGTCGCATCAAAAATTATGGCTGTAAAGGAAAACGAAAAAATCCCCCAAATCCGTGAGTGCCTGCCGGGTGCTAACTGCGGAGCCTGCGGCTTTGCAGGCTGTGACGGCTACGCAAAGGCACTTGCCGAAAACGAAGGTACGGCTACTAACCTCTGCGTTCCGGGCGGTGATTCGGTTTCGAGAAAACTGAGCGAAATCCTCGGCGTTGAGTTTGAGGACGTTGTTGAACAGGTTGCCGTTGTGCACTGTGCAGGCGACTGCACTTACACGCAAGACAAGGTAGAGTATGACGGAATAGAAAGCTGTGCCGCTGCAAAGCTGATTTTCGGTTCAAAGGGCGAATGTCCCTACGGCTGTATGGGACTCGGCGACTGTGCAAAGGTCTGTCCGAACGACGCAATCTGCATAAACAACGGCATTGCTCACATTGACTCAAGGCGTTGCGTCGGCTGCGGACTCTGCGTAAAAGCCTGCCCGAACCACCTTATTTCGCTTATGGCTGACGTTGAGAGAGTTGTCGTTACGTGCAGTAACAAGGACAAGGGCGGTATCACACGCAAGGCTTGCAAAAACGGCTGTATCGGCTGTAAAAAGTGCGAAAAGGTCTGCTCGACAGGTGCTATTAAGGTTCAAGAAAACCTCGCCGTTATCGACTATTCAAAATGCCCCGAGTGCGAGGACTTCGGGGTTTGCGCAAGAGAATGTACAACAGGGTGCATCGTAATCTCCAACTTTATCGGGAAGCATAATGCTTCATTCGATTCGAGCAAATAGGTTAGTAATTTTAAAACTTTTCCTTTTACAAATGTTTTTGAGCAATTGACTACAAACCAAAATTATTCAAGGAGTGATTTTATGAAATTCTGTCCGAAATGTAATGCATGTAATCCAAATGACGCAGAAAAATGTTTTAAATGTAATTATTTGTTTTCATCAGACAATTCCGAAAATAATACAATTGCTTCTGTTAACAAAAAATCAGATAACAAAAACAACACTATTACTTTTGAGCTAATTAATTACGAGAAATATCAAAAAAAGCTTACTAAGCTTTATTCAATCTTACAGAATAACAAACCAGTGCAATTTGAAGTGCATATTTCTTCAGTAACTCACGAAGTTAGCTTTTTTGTTAATAATATGAAAATCGGTTCTGTTCCTCAAGACAAAACAAAATATTTTCTTCAAGAAGATATGGAATGTAAAATTAACAATGTATCAATAGCTAATAATAACAATTTATTAATACCAAGTATTTCTGTCATTTGCAGTAAAAAACAACCGAAACCAAATACTAATCAACAAAGCAGTAATTCAAATACTACTATTAAGAAAAATTCTGAAGATAACGATACCCAGCACACCAATTCCATTGCAATAGCAATCCGTGTAATAGCTGTGCTTACATACATATGCGGATTTATCACTGGTATTGTTCTTGGCGATAATCTGTCGTCATATTACTCATACAACTGGACTGCGGCTATCATTTGTTGGATTGCTTCCATTATCATTGGCACATTTATCCTCGGATTTTCAGAAATAATCAAGCTTCTTGATGAAATAAAAAACAAGAAGTAACTAAAAAACTACACACCCCAAACAAAAATATCGGGACGCCGCTCAACTGCGATGTCCCGATTTTTATACCTTAATCAAAGCTTACTTCGTCCTCGACGTAGCCTTTTTTCTTCATCTTCCTGATAACAATTTTAGCTATAAAGCCGCTGATGAATACCAGTCCCGAAACTACCCAGCCTGCGGCAACCTGAGCCCAGATGGGATAATCGGGGTTGTATGTTCCGCCCTGGAACACGAACAGCGTAACCATATTCCAGATAAAGAGTCCTGCAAGAAGCAAGGGTGCTACTATTTTGATTGACGCTGCAAACCACCAGTAGGGCACTTTGAATTTTTTGGTGTTGCGGTTAACCTCATTAAGTACCTTGCGCAGATTGAAGCACCATCCGATTGCAACACACTCAAGAATACCGATAACAATAAGGTTAATCTGATTTGTCCACGCATCAACGATGTCAAGCCAAGCAAGACCTGCCTGAGTAACAAAGAGAATTGAGATAATACCGCAGATTGCACAGACTGCAATTGTAACCTTTTTGGGGCTGAGGTGGAATTTGTCGGCAACAGAAGCCGAAATACCCTCAACAATTGAGAATGCAGAGTCAATTGCAAGCGTGATGAGCATAAGGTAGAATATAGCTCCGAAAAGTGCGTTCACCCAGCCGATGTTGGTAAGGTTTACGATAGCCTGCGGATAAACGATAAATGCAGTTGAAATACCGCTTGCCGTAATCTTGTCGAGCATTCCTGTACCGCCCATTGTGGTGAACATTACGATACCCGAAAGAATACTTACAGCCATATCCGAGAATGCGATGATTGTGCAGTCAACAGCCACGTTTGCATCATCCGGCAGATATGAGCCGTAGGCAAACATAATAGCCATCATAATTGAAAGGCTGTAGAACACCTGACCGATAGCGTCAACCCAGAGGGTTGCGTCGGAGAATGCCGAAACATCGGGAATGAAGAACATCTTAAGTCCTTCCATTGCACCGTCCATTGTCATACCCTTGACAGCCATGATAAGTAAGAGCAAAACAGGGGCAAATACGGTAAACTTTACAACCTTGCTTACAGAGCTTGCGCCGTTTCTGATGCAGAAAAAGATAAGTCCCCACGCAACAAGCAGGCACACAAGCACCTCGCCGGGGATTGAGCTTCCCTCAATAAGTCCCGTTGTCTGCGTAAGATTGAAGAACAATCCCGACGCCGCCTCGGAGTCACCCGTCATTCCTGCAAACTGCCACGAGTTTACAAACATAAGGATAACCCACGCAAATACTACCGAGTAGTAGCAAACAATTACAAATGCGTTTGACGTTGCCGCCCAGCCGATAGGCTCAAAGCGTTTTTTGATTCCTCGCATTGACTCGATTGCGCCCTTGCGGAACTTACGGGAGATTGAAACCTCCATCATAAGCAGGGGAATACCCATAACAACCATTGCAAGCAGATAAACAAGCAGAAATGTTCCTCCGCCGTGCTTAGCCGCAAGACCCGGAAATCTCCACGCATTGCCAAGACCTACCGCAGAGCCGACTGCGGCAAGAATAAAGGTTAAGCGGGAGTTCCACATACCTCTTTTTTCCATAATTTTCTCCTCATTTCATAAAAATTTATTCAAAATAAAAGAATGATATAATTATAATATAATATCTGAATAATTGCAAGACTCATTATTCATAATTTCAGTTTAGTAAGTTTGATAAACCATAATTTAGCGTTGGAGTAATAGCTAATGTTGACGTAGGGACACGGCGTGCCGTGTCCACACAAAAATTGCATTGCAATTTTTGTGAATGGGACGTGTAGGAACCCGTCCCCTACGGAAATGTTTATTGGTCACTATAATAATGATATACTCGGTTGTGTTTGATAGTCAACACGGACACGGCACGCTGTGTCCCTACGATTTAAAATGAAACGTATGTGCAAAATCGTCGCTCATAAAAAACGTTACCTATATATTAATCTATAATTCGGGCACTTAACCTTTGAATTATTGCAACCTATCCACTCGACCGAAACTCCACTCTCCACACTCCACACTTCTACATATACCTTCCGTTGTTTTTCCTGCGGAACTCGGTTGGTGTTTGTCCCCTGAGCTTTTTAAAAACCTTTGAAAAATACATCTGGTCGGTAAAGCCTACCGAATATGCAACGTCCTTAATTGAAATACTCTCGTCAATCAGCAGAACCTCTGCCTTTGAAATGCGGCAGTTGTTTATGTAGTCAATCACCGACATTCCGGTTTCAGCCCTGAACAGACGGTAAAGATACGTTCTGTCAATCTTTATGTGATTTGCAACCGACTGCACGTTAAATTCGGGATTGCGGTAATTCTTTTCAATATAATTTCGGGCAAGAATAGCGTAGCTTGTGTTTTCGCTGTCCTTGCAGGGAAAATACTCAACGTAGTATGAGAGCAGGATAATAAGCTTTCCGCCTGCTCTGCACTGTGCAAAGGTTGAGTCGGCTCCGCAGTCCTCAATATCGAACAGAAAATCAAAATTAAGAATCGGTATCTTTTCAACAACTGGGTGCTTTTTGCCAAAAGAGGTCTGACTGACAAGCCACGCCGCCTCAAGTCCCCGAAACTCAACCCAGCTGTACTCCCAAGGAAAATCGCTGTCGGCTTCAAGGCAGACATTTGAAAAAGGAAACGTCAGAAACGACTGACCTGCGCTTACCAGAAAACCGATTCCGTCAATCGTGACCATTCCCCTGCCGCTTGTTATATAGTACAGAGTGTAGGTGTCACGGATAATCTGACGCTGTTCGTTTTCAAGATTCTGTTCCCGTTTTCCGCATGCAAGACAAATGCAGTTTATCGCATTATAGTCCAAATTTGTCCTCATAAATCCTCCATACAACAAATGTCCATAAT
>CAMBNE010000050.1 GCA_945868935.1 uncultured Clostridia bacterium | reverse complement strand
TAAAATTCGGGCTACAATTTTCTCCAAACAAACCGACTTTTCCACTCGATTTGCCTGCGGTGGCACACCGCCGATTTGCGTGTTGAGGCTCTCGAACGACCCTTAATTGTTAATTGATTATGCATCTCTGCCGCAGCACTTCTTATACTTTTTGCCGCTGCCGCAGGGGCACGGGTCGTTTCTGCCGATTTTTTTGCCCTTTCTTACCGTCTTGTTGGCGGTGTCTGTTCCGTCGGACGAGGTCTGCGTTGGCTTTGCAACCTGTTCACGCTTCAAGGCAACCTCAACCGCATTCGGCTTGGGCTTTTCCTCGCCGTTGTTAATCATCACCTGATGAGCCGCCGCAGCCTGCTTTTCAGCCGCCTTTCTTGCCGCCTCAATTGCCTCCTGACGCTTCTGCACCTCATAAACACGCTTGGGCATTATAAGCATAAGCTTTACTGTGTCCTCACGGATGTTCTCAATCATCTCGTCGAACATATCAAAGCCTTCAATACGGTACTCAACAACAGGGTCGTGCTGACCGTAGGAACGCAGTCTGATACCTGCCTTAAGCTGGTCCATATTGTCGATATGGTCCATCCAGTAGGTGTCAACGCTCTTGAGAAGATATACACGCTCCATCTCACGGATCGTGTCCGCAGGGAGAAGCTCCTCGTTCTCCTTCATAAGTGCGAGTGCGTCGTCAACAATCATCTGCTTGATTTCGTCTGACTCCATATCGTCAAGGTCGTCAAGGCTTAAATCGTACTTTTCATCGTCTGTGATTATCCAGCCCTTGTAGTAGTCAACAAGGCTCTGGTAGTTCCAGTTTTCCTTAGGTCCTTCGGGCAGATAGTGCTTGATTGATGTGTCGATTGTATCTTCAAGCATCTTAAGCACTGTTTCGTGCAAATCCTCACCGTTGAGCACCTGGTCACGCTGACCGTAGATGATTTCACGCTGACGGTTGAGAACGTCGTCGTACTGGAGAACATCTTTACGGATTCCGAAGTTGCGAAGCTCTACCTTCTCCTGTGAGCCTTCGATAATGCTTGAAAGCATCTTGTTTTCAATGGGCATATCCTCGTCAACGTTCATACGCTCCATCATAATCTTCATTCTGTCACCGCCGAACAGACGCATCAGGTCGTCCTCGGTTGACAGATAGAAACGGCTTACGCCGGGGTCGCCCTGACGTCCCGAACGTCCTCTGAGCTGGTTGTCAATACGTCTTGACTCGTGGCGTTCCGTACCGATAATCATAAGACCGCCTGCCTGACGAACCTGCTCTGCCTCGTCCTTGATTTCCTCTTTATATTTAGCGTTCAGCTCTTGGAATGTCTTTCTTGCGTTGATGATTTCCTCATCCTCGGTTTCGGCGTAGCCTGTTGCCTCCTCAATAAGCTCCTCGGGGAAGCCCTGCTTGCGCATTGAAGCCTTAGCCATATACTCAGCGTTACCACCGAGGATAATATCCGTACCACGACCAGCCATATTCGTTGCGATTGTTACTGCACCGAGCTTACCTGCCTGTGCGACAATTTCAGCTTCCTTTTCGTGCTGTTTAGCGTTGAGCACGTTGTGCTTTATGCCGCGCTTTTTGAGCATTTTTGAAAGAACTTCCGACTTTTCAATTGAAATTGTACCGACAAGCACAGGCTGACCTTTTTCGTGAGCCTCGCAGATTCTGTCGATAACTGCGTTGAACTTTCCTCTTTCGGTCTTGTAAATCGAGTCGGGCAAATCCTTACGGATAACGGGCTTGTTTGTCGGAATCTCAACAACGTCAAGCTTGTAGATTTCCTGAAATTCCTCGGACTCTGTCTGAGCAGTACCCGTCATACCCGAAAGCTTTTTGTAAAGTCTGAAGTAGTTCTGGAACGTGATTGTAGCAAGGGTTTTGCTCTCGCTCTGTACCTTGACGCCCTCTTTTGCCTCAATAGCCTGATGAAGTCCCTCGTTGAAGCGTCTGCCGTACATAAGACGGCCTGTGAATTCGTCTACGATGATAACCTCGTCGTCCTTAACAACGTAGTCAACGTCGAGTTTCATAACACCGTTAGCCTTGATAGCCTGATTTACGTGGTGCTGAATTGTGAGGTTTTCGGGGTCTGTGAGGTTTTCAATGCCGAAGAATTCCTCGGCTTTCTTAACACCACTCTGCGTGAGAGTAGCCGTTTTCTGCTTTTCGTCTACAACGTAGTCAATGCCGTTCTCCTCGTAGTACTCCTCCATATCTTCCTTGGAGTCAAGCTCGGCAAAACGCTGGATTTTAAGAGTTTTTGCAAATGTGTCAGCCTTTTCGTAAAGGTCGGTTGACTTGTCGCCCTTACCCGAAATGATAAGCGGAGTTCTCGCCTCATCAATGAGGATTGAGTCGACCTCATCGACGATTGCAAAGGAGTGCTCTCGCTGAACCTTCTGCTCCTTGTAAACAACCATATTGTCACGCAGGTAGTCAAAGCCCAGCTCGTTGTTTGTTCCGTATGTAATGTCGGCGTTGTAAGCCGCTTTTCTCTGCTCGTTGTCAATCTCGTGAGTGATAAGACCGACGGTAAGACCAAGGTATCTGTAGAGCTTACCCATCCACTCGGAGTCACGGCGAGCGAGATAGTCGTTGACGGTAACGATATGAACGCCGTTACCGGTAAGACCGTTGAGGTATGCAGGGAGGGTAGCAACAAGGGTTTTACCTTCACCCGTTTTCATCTCGGCGATACGTCCCTGATGAAGAACGATGCCGCCGATAACCTGAACGGGATAGTGCTTCATACCGAGTACACGTGAGCTTGCCTCACGGCAGACAGCAAATGCGTCGGGAAGAATATCGTCTGTAGTTTCGCCGTTTGCAAGGCGTTCCTTTAATATTGCAGTCTGGTTTTTCAGCTCGCTTTCGCTCATTGCGGCGTACTTGTCGTCAAGAGCAAGCACCTTGTCGCAAATTGGCTGTACACGCTTGACCTCTCGCTTGCTGTAGTTGCCAAACATAGCTTTCAAAAAATTCATTATGATTTTCCTTTCTGTGTATGTGTAGGGAACGGTCTTGACCGTTCCGATTAATATATATGTCGGTCTGAATTTTGCGGAACGGTCAAGACCGTTCCCTACGGAAAGTTTTGTTTTCCTCTATAACTGCGGTTTAATCGGTAAAGTTTAATTGCTACTGCGGACACGGCACGCCGTGTCCCTACGGCTGTAACACAAACGTTTCCTATATTTGAACATAAATTCATCACGTAAACGTTTCAGGTCAATTAATTCCGAATTACGCATTCCGCATTCCGAATTAATCTAACCAACCGCCGAAGCTCCGAGGGATTTTGCCGCCTGAATCATAGCCGCCCGAACAACAGGCCCTGCGTAAGTGAATCCGAATCCCGAATCTTCAACAACGCAGGCAAACGCCAGCGGACAGTCCTCGTCCTTTGAGTAGCCTACCATCCAGCCGTTCGGCTCTTTATCGTCGCCGACTTCACCAGTACCTGTTTTGGCGCAGACTGTCAGTCCGCCGAACAAATCGTCACCGTAATAGTCGGTTATGGTGTATCTCATTATTTCATCAAGCTGTGCGGCGGTGTCCTTGCTGAACATTTCTCTGCCGTTTCCGCTTTTGTTGATGCCGATTGCCGAAAGAATCGAAGCCGCTCCGTCCTCAACAAGAGTGGGATTTGTAGCCTTTCCGCCGTTTGCAATTGCGCCGCAGATTATAGCCATCTGCATCGGGTTGACCTCGTCGTTGTACTGACCTACACCCGACCACGCAAGCTGATTGGTGTTAGCCTTTGAAACGTCGTAATTGCCTTTTGCGGTTTTTACGCCGTCAACCTCGAACGACATATTTATGCCGATTTTTTCAGCCGTTTTGTTCATCGTATCTGCGCCAAGCTCAACTGCAAGCTCTGCAAAAACTATGTTGCACGAATGTGCCATAGCCTGTTTGAAGTCGATTGTTCCGTGAGGCTCAACGCAGGTGATGTCGCTGCCGCCGATTTCCTCACTGCCGGCACAATCCCACGTTCTCTCGTAGATATCGGGGATATTTTCGATTGCCGCTGCAGCCGTAACGATTTTGAAAATCGAGCCGGGTGTGTATGACGAGGAAAGCACGTTGTCAAGATAAACGCCCTCGTACTCGCTCTCGTTTTCTTCTGTAATTTCGGGAGGAGCCTGCGGGTCATAGCCCTTTGTGCTGACCGAGCAGATTACCTCGCCCGTTTTGTAGTTATATATAACGCAGGCGCCTTTTTTGTCGTAGCTCGCAAGCACGTCGTAAGCCGCCGCACAGGTTTTTGCGTCAACAGTAAGCTTTAAGTCGTTTGAGCTTCTCAGCGACTGGGGCATATTCAGTCCCCACAACAGGCTGTAGCCCGAAAGCTGGGAGCGGTACATACTCTGAGCCGCCGTTGAAATGTTCAGGCTGTTGTCGCCCACAACGTGAAGAAGTGATTTCCTCACGCTTGCGTTTTCATTATATACACGCTCGCCGTCAACGGTTTGTGCAAGCACCTCACCGTTCCTGTCGTAAATTGCGCCTGCCTGCGCAAGACCGCCGCTGCCCGCAATGTGGGCATTGTACGGCTGGTCAACCCAGTCGTCGGCGTTCATAATAAGCTGAAACGTAAGGTAACCCATTCCGCCTATGAATGCAAGAGTAAGTATAAAAATTAATGTGCTTCGTCGTAATACTCTTTTCAAACAAACGCCTCCTTTTTATTTGAGTGTGAAGTTTGGAGTTGTAGTCGGCTGCCTCGACCGACCGTTAATTCCGCATTACGCATTCCGAATTCCGCATTAAATACTCTACCTTTTCACCGCGTATGTCCTCTCGTCCGCCGCCTTGATGAATGCAATCAGTCCCCAGCAAGCCATAATGCTCGAGCCGCCGGCACTTATGAACGGGAACGTAACGCCTGTAAGCGGAAGAATATCGGTTGCGCCGAAAACATTTAGTGAAAGCTGAACGACAAGCAAGCCTGCCGCACAGCACGCTGAAATCGAATAGAAAGTGCTTCTGCTTCGTGTGGTGATTGCACGTGCGTAAATCACGAGCGCACCGACGGCAATTGCAATTGTAATTGCAACGATAACGCCCATTTCCTCGGCAACAATGCCGAAAACGAGGTCGCTCTCGGACGCACCGACCTGCTTTAAAAAGCCGTTGCCGATACCTACGCCGAAAAGTCCTCCGCTTGCCAGAAACGTGAGCACGTGAGTCTGCTGATAGCCCTCAGCCTGCGCATACTGCCACGCATGTCCCCAGACCTTGAAACGGTCTGCAACATACGGCTTGAATTTAAGAATGAACGTCACGCCGAAAACAGCCGCCGCAACGGCAAGGATTATCGTCTTGAAGTCGCCCGAACGCATAAACGCAATAATCAAAAACGTCATAAAGAAGATAAGTGCCGTTCCGAAGTCGCCCATAAGCGCAAGCAAGCCCACGCATACGGCTGAAAATATAATAAACTCAAAGAGGTTTTTGTTGGTCTGCAATTTATCAAGCGCACTCGCACCGATAAAAATATAGATAATCTTAACAAGCTCCGACGGCTGAATTGAAACCGGTCCGATTACAATCCAGTTAGCCGCACCATAGGTTATCTTGCCGAGCACTATACTCGACAAAAGCAACAGCACCGCAACAATCATCATAGGTATTCTCAATTTATTCACCTTGTCGGGGTCCTCGATTACCTTGATGATTACGCAGAACAGCACCATTCCTATTGCCGCCGCTATAAGCTGGGTGTAGGCGGAGCGTTCGTTCTGCCTGATAAGCAGCATTACGCCGATTCCCGTAAGGAAGAGTGCAAGGGCTTCAAGCTCAAAGTTGATTCGCTTTAATACTACCGTTGAAACAAAGAAAAATCCCCATTCAACAGCCGCCAGCGCACCGAAAAGCACCAAGGGCGCATACTGATTTGTTGCGTCGTTCCAGAACATAGCTTCAACGCACATAAAGAAATGGAAAATCGTAACGAGCAGCATAAGCTTCCACGATTTAATCGCAGGCTTGTTGCTGACCTTTGAGAAAAACCAGCTTGACTTGAGCTGTTCGTCATACTCAGCACCACGCCTGAATTCAAATTCGGAGTTGCCGACGCCGATTACGTCGTCGATAAGCACCTGAGTTCTGCCGTGAATTCTCTTGCCGTTTACGAAAGTACCGCTCTTTGAGCCTGTGTCGGTGACAAACCAACCGTCCTTTCGCCTTAAAAGCACGCAGTGATTTCTTGAAACGGCAGGGTCGTCAACGACAACATCGCTCGACTTACTTCTGCCGATTGAATTTTCCCAGAAAAGAACGGGCAGTTTCAGTCCCGTAGTCGGATTGTACAGCGTAACAAGCGGCTTTTCACCACGTCTGTGACGGCGCATTGCGGCATAGCACTGGTAAACGATTATCAGCGCATAGACGGGAAGAATTATGCGTAGTGCAACTACGCCGATGTCGAAAATTACCGAGAGGTCAAACACGCCCAAAGCTCCTTTCACAAAATATGTATACAAAATACTGTCAATGTTTTTAGTTAGTATATTAAAAGGTATAATTACAGTTATACAGTTTCTATAATAATCCAAAACAGCATAAAAGTCAATATTTTTGTAAGTGCAGAGCAATTCTTGCGATTGATATTTTTATAATATAATGTAGGGAACAGTCCTGACTGTTCCGAAAGTATCAGAAGTCGGCTTAAAATCAGCGGAACGGTCAAGACCGTTCCCTACAATAATAATTGTTGCTGAAACAATGATATATCCGGTGGCATTTATGTGTCCCTGCGACATACTAAAAATAAAAAACAGCACCATCCGAAGATAGTGCTGCAAAGTTTCGATAATATGATTATCTCTTGGAGAACTGTCGGAGCGTTTAGAAAACAGTTCGGTGAACTGTTTTTAGCTTCGACCGCAGCAGCTATGCTGCGAGGACCCGAAGTTCCGAAACAAAAACTCCAAAGCCTTTGCGAGCCTTGGAGTTGATGAACATAAAATATAAATTTTATCT
>CAMBNE010000049.1 GCA_945868935.1 uncultured Clostridia bacterium | reverse complement strand
CGGCGTTGCCGCAGGTGTGAAATTATATTATTGTAGCGGCGAACTGCGTTCGCCGAAACGTTGCCTATATATCAATCAATCCAAGGAAAACAAACTTATCCAAACAACACGAACTATTACAAATTCGGAGCGTAGCGACCATTAATTCCGCATTCCGAATTCCGAATTCCGCATTAAACTATGGTTTATGTTACAAATAACGACTGATAATAAAGCTTAAACAAAGGGATAATCAAAAAAATAAATATAGGAGTGGTCATATGAAAATCGTACTTACAGACGCACAGACGGTGCTTGATAATCTTGTAAACGCCGATATTCTGAAGCAGTTCGGCGAGGTGGAAGAATACGGACTTCTGCGCTATGACGAGGTTGCCGAAAAAATCGCCGACGCTGATATGGTGGTCTGCAACAAAACTCTGCTTGATGAAAACACACTCAGACTTGCCAAGAATCTTAAATATATCGGACTGTTTGCAACAGGCTATAATAACATTGACATTGACTACTGCAAAGCGCATAATATCGCAGTCTGCAACGCAGGCTCCTACTCAACAAACGCAGTTGCTCAGCACACCTTTGCGCTTATTCTTGAGCATTTCAACAATACCGCAAACTACAATAAATACGTGCAGGACGGATTGTGGAAGCGCAGTAAGACGTTTTCTCCGTTTGTCTATCCGCTGTCTGAGCTTGCAGGAAAAACGCTCGGAATTGTCGGCTTCGGCAATATCGGCAGAGCAGTCGCCAAAATTGCAAACGCTTTTGAAATTAAGGTGATTGCATTTAACCGTTCGGAAAAGCAGGCTGACGGTGTAGAGTTTGTCAGCTTTGATACTTTGCTTGAACAAAGCGACATCGTTTCGGTGCATTGTCCCTTAAACAGCGAGTCGGAGAATTTGTTTGATAAAAACGCATTTGCAAAGATGAAAAAGGGTGCGTTGTTTGTCAACACAGCTCGAGGAGGGGTTATGGTCGAGCAGGATTTGTTTGATGCATTACAGAGCGAGCACCTCGGCGGTGCGGCAATTGACACGCTCAGAGTTGAGCCTATGGAGGAGGACTGTATTCTTATGGGTGCAAAAAACTGCATTATGACTCCGCATATTGCGTGGGCACCCGTTGAAACAAGAATTCGTCTTATGAACATAGTAGCCGATAATATAAGAGCATTTTTAAACGGCACACCAAAGAACCGAATTGTGTAAGCTTTTCAAATCAAGTCGTTGACAAAACCTTGACTTGAACGCAAAAAAAGCGTACAATAAGGGTTGATTGGGATGATAATTGATGAATAATGTCAACAGGACTAAATTACTTCTTTCCTCACTTTCGGTTTTCAGGGGAATTATGAAAAGAAGCGTTGTCAAGGCTTACTACAAGCTGTTGCTTTCACTCGACAGCGAGCCTGACGAATTTCTTAACGCTTACGGCGACTTTTATTCTCTCATCAGCGAGAGAGGTTTCAGCAGCAGACTTGCCTATGCAATGACCGAGGCTGCGCTGTTTGACGAAAACTGCTTTACAAGGGCTGCTGCGGCAGGAAAATACGACACCCTGCCCGATAATGTGCTCAGGGCTGTAAAGCGTGACTGCGAGGCTATTCTTGCCGCTTCTTCGCTTACATCGGAGGAAGTGCTCAGAGCCTACAAATACTACGATGAAATCAAGGAAATTGCCGATTCTCTGCCGCACTGGGAGGCAGGCGAGTGCGCACCGAGCTTTAAAATGTTTGACGGCTCGCTCAAAAATGTCGCTCAGTATTACAAGGAAAACGGCTGCGGAATCTTTGCCAGATACAAGGCATTTATCTGGCGTGACGGCGATATCCAGCCTGTTCTGCACCCTGACAGAATTGATATGGACTCCTTTACGGGCTACGAAATTCAGAGGGATATGGTTGTGAACAACACAAAGTCCTTTATTGAGGGCAAAAGCTGTAACAACTGTCTGCTCTACGGCGACAAGGGTACAGGCAAAAGCTCAACCGTCAAGGCGATTGCAAACGAGTTTCGCAAGGACGGCCTGAGGATTGTTGAAATTCCCAAGGAACGTCTTATAGATTTTCCGATTCTCGTTGATAAAATTGCCGCTTTGCCGATGAAATTTATCATCTTTATTGACGACCTTTCGTTCCAGAAGCAGGACCAGAGCTATACAACGCTCAAGGCTGTTTTAGAGGGCGGACTTGCGGCTCGTCCCGATAATGCGCTTATTTATGCGACGTCAAACCGCCGTCATCTTGTCAAGGAAAGTTTTTCCGACAGAACCGACGACGATGTAAATACACGTGACAATATGCAGGAGAGTCTTTCGCTTTCCGACCGCTTTGGCCTTGCTGTTTGTTACTCAATCCCCACCAAAAAGGAATTTGTCGATATTGTAATTGCTCTTGCAAGGCAGAAGGGCATTAATATGAGCGACGAGGAGCTTGAAAAGGGTGCGGAGAGATTTGCTCTTTCAAGGGGCGGTCGTTCACCACGTTGCGCAAAGCAGTATGTTGAATCGCTGTTTTGCTGATATATGAAATAATCGGAGGAATAGTATGAGAAAAAGAATAGTATCAATTGCGCTTGCGTTGCACTGTCGGTAGCCGTAACTTTTTCGGGCTGCGGAAACGACGATTACCCTGTTGAGGTAGCAAATATTACAATAGAAAGCGAGCCGAAGAACATTGTCGTTCTTGATGCGTCAACCGCTGACATTATTTCGTACACAGGCTATGACATTAAAATGGTAGGCAGAAGCGACGAGGTAAATCAGGAATGGCTCAGCGTTGTGCCGAGCGTAGGCTCGCAGACCGCTCCCGATGTGAATAAAATCAAGACCTACGAAACCGACATTGTATTTGCAGGCGAGAACCTGGACAAAAGCGTTAAGGAAAGCCTTGAAAAAGAGAATATACAGGTTATAACAATGTCGCAGGCTAAAACCCCGAAGTCGCTTGAAACAAATTACGTTACTCTCGGAAAAATCCTCGGCGGAAAGGTAACAGGCGCAAATAAGGGTGCAGCATCATATGACGATCTAATCAGCAATATGGAAAATGTAAAATCCTCGGTTAAAACGCAGGTTAATTCCGATATCCTCTACACCGTCTGCTATCTTTATTACGAAAATAACAACTTAAAGCTTATGACGAGCGGAACATACGGCGATATGCTCCTCGGATATACGGGTGCAGTCAATGCGGCTGTAAATATTGATGAAAACAAGGTTGACGTAAATACCTTGAAGGTTGCAAACCCCAACTTCATTTTCTATGCAGATGAGGCAACGCTTAATGCAATCAAATCCGACGCAGTTCTCAGAAAGCTGACACCAGTTACAAGCGGTAAAACTCTTATGGTTACAGCCGACGATATGAACCGTCAGGGCAAGAGTGCTCTTGACACTCTTCAGAAAATGGTAGAGTTTATGTACCCGTCGCTTAAGAAGAGCACTTCTACAAAGGACGAAGCTTCCAAAACAACGGCAACTGTTGCGGCAACAGCACCTGCAAACAGTAATCAGACAGCAACTACCGCACCTGCAAACGCAGCGACAACACCGTCTGCTACAACAACTTCACTTGCCGATAAGTATAAAATCAAGCTTGACAAGCTCTCGCTTAAATACGAGGACGAAAACGATAACGTAAAGATTATGCAGCAGCGTCTGTATGACCTCGGATATGTTGACGACGAGGAAAATATCACAGGTTATTACGGAGATATTTCAAAAGAGGCTGTTGAAAACTTCCAGACTAAAAACGGAATTGAGGCAACAGGCGAAGCCGACAACGCAACACTTGTAAAAATGTTTGACAGCAGTGCTGTTAAAAACGGTTAAGATAAAGTTACATAACAAAAACGCCCGAGGAATTTATCCCTCGGGCATTACTTTTTTTGATTGTTCTGTTAATTTCCTGTTACCGTAACCGTAATGTCAACGCTTGTGCTTCTGTGCAGGCTGTCGGTAACGGAATACGTCACCTTGTATTTGCCGACTCTTGAAGTGACTACGTTTCCCGTTACAGCAATCTTGTCTGTAATATCGTTTGAACAGGTGTCAACGGCTTTTATGTTGCCCATCGGCGAAAAAGTTCCGCCCTTTTTGATTATACAGCTTTCTGCTCCGGTAATCTGCGGAGCTTTGTTGTAGTAGGGGTTGCTTTTGTTATCGTCAGTCGGGTCCCAGCCGCATTTTAAATCGGTAATTTTTATTGTATCGGGCTTGCCGAGAGGACCGGGATTATCGTCGTCGTAAATTGTAATAGAAGTATCATAAGCGCAGTTATCATAAATCCACTTTGAGTCGGAAGCCGAAAGCCTTACACAGCCGAGCGACGCACTTGTGCCGAGCTTGTTGAATTCCTCAACCTCCAAATCGTCGGGCGAAGGGGAATAATAGGGCACAGAGTGGAAAAGATAATCACCGGAAATTCCGCTGACATACTGACCGTACACGTTGTCAAACAGCGGGTGCCATTCGTGCTTGAAGTAAATGCCGAAGGTGCCCGTAATGGTGCCGTTGTTCTTGCCGCAGGAGCAGACCATTGCCCTAATCGGAACGGTATACTCGCCGTTTTCGTCGTAGGTGTAAACGGTAACGCAGTTTTGCTTTCGGTTGACGTAGATTGAATACGGATTTCTGCCGCTGTTATCGTTAAGGTTTTTCTTGAGAACATCACCGTTTGCGGTAATGCAGGTTGAAAACCTGTCAACTTCCTCTTTTTCTGCTTCAACTACCGTGATTTTGCATTCGTACTTTTTGTTGTCGCTGAACAGCGCAGTTATGGTTGTGTTGCCTGCTTTTTTGGCGTCAACTCTGCCGCCGCTGTCAACTGTCGCAATATTAACATCACCGCTTGTCCATTTGAGCAGATTTTCTTCCTCATCCTTCGATATTGCAATAATCTTTGCTTTACCGACAGATAGTGTGAGAGGTTCTTTTGAGTCAATCTTATAGGTAGGACTTTCAATCGGAATTATTTCCGTAGGGGTTGTGCTGAACGTAGGCTTATTTTCGTTATTATTATGTTCAACGCCCCCGAAAGCACAAAGCATACAGGTAAACGTCAGAATCAAACACAAAAGCGAAATAAACAAGTATTTTTTCATAACATAACCTTTCAAAATATTACAAATTCTTAACCTTTTTTACATTATAACTTTTTTTTACAAATAAGGCAAGACATATTTTATTCCATTTAAAAATGTGGTAATATGTATATGGTGATTTTTTATGGCACATCCGATTAAGCATTTCAGAACAATTACAAAGCACAGGCATAAGGTTATTGCAAACTGCGCAAGAGCAGGCATACTGTGGCAGGGACTAAGGCACGATTTGTCAAAGTACAGCCCGACTGAGTTTATCCCCGGAGCAAGGTTTTTTCAGGGCGACAGAAGTCCCAACGAGCGTGAGCGTGAAATATACGGCTGTTCGCTTGCGTGGATGCACCACAAGGGCAGAAACCGCCACCATTACGAATACTGGAACGACTACAATCCCAAGACAAAGCAGATTGAAAACGTGGAAATGCCCGTCAGATACGTGATAGAAATGTTCTGCGACAGAGTTGCGGCAAGCAAAATCTACAACGGAAAAAATTACAAGGACAGCGACCCATATACGTATTTTCTGCGCATAAGGGGAAAGCACCGTATGCATCCGAACACCGAAGAATTGCTTGAAAAACTGCTTGTAATGCTGCGTGACGAGGGAGAGGAAAAGACGTTTGCTTATATAAAAAAGCTTAAAAAGAAATAGCAGTATCTGTTAAATTCCAAATTCACCAAGAATAATAATTTTTGTTGTAGGGAACGGTCTTGACCGTTCCGAGAGTGTCAGAAGAAGGCTGTGAATCAGCGGAACAGTCAAGACTGTTCCCTACACTTTTTATTAGTAGAGGTACATATGATGAATAATACAGGCAAAGTAATTGAAGCTATGATAGAATATTATGGCACGGATTTACGAAGAATAAACCATTTTCTGAAAGTTTTTTCATTTGCAAAGACAATAGGCGAGGGAGAAAGCCTTGATAATGACAGTCAGATTCTCCTTGAGGTTTCTGCAATTGTTCACGACATCGGCATAAAGCAAAGCGAGCTGAAATACAACTCTAGCGCAGGAAAATATCAGGAAATCGAAGGTCCTGCGGAAGCTGAAAAACTGCTTTCAAAGCTCGGATACGACAGCAACTTTATAAGCAAGGTCTGCTACCTTGTCGGTCATCACCATACATATAATAAGATAGATTCAATGCCGTATCAGATTCTTGTTGAGGCTGACTTCCTTGTAAACCTTTTTGAGGACGGAGCTGGCATTGAAGCCGTCAAAAAAGCAGAGGAAAAAATATTCCGAACTCCGACAGGCATAAAACTGCTTAAAAAAATGTATTTTGGCGAGTGAATTTTTTGCGAAACGCAGAAGTTTTTTTCTTGCCGAAAAAGTATTGACAAGTCAAAAGAAAAATGTTATTTTAAAGGTGTTATATGACTGACGGAACAGTGGAATTAACCACAGTGAAGTATAACGATTCAAAGCCGACCGTCTGGGCGAAAGCTCGGACAAAGTCGGCTTTTTTTAATTAGTAAATTTTACCAACCAAATAAAAATATTTTACAAACGGAGGTTTTACGATGAGAAACGAATGGAGAGAATTCAAAGGCGGAGCTTGGGAAAACGAAATAAACGTCAGAGATTTTATTCAGAAAAACTACACCCCTTATTTCGGCGGCAGCGAGTTCCTTGAAGGCCCCACACAGGCAACACTCGACCTCTGGGAACAGGTAAGCGAGCTTAAAAAGCAGGAAATTGAGGCAGGCGGTGTGCTTGATATGGATACAAAGGTTGTTTCAACAATCCTTTCGCACGGTGCGGCATATATAGACAAGGACAAGGAACAGATTGTAGGCTTGCAGACCGACAAGCCCCTTAAGCGTTCGCTCCAGCCCTACGGCGGAATCAGAATGGCTACAAAGGCTTGCAGAGATAACGGCTACGAGGTTGACCCCGAAATCACAGAGTTTTTCACAACTCACAGAAAAACTCACAACGCAGGCGTGTTTGAC